>PKYX01000428.1:0-1753 GCA_003132825.1 Acidobacteriaceae bacterium | reverse complement strand
TCCTTGTCCTTGTCCTTGTCCTCGTCCGCGACCCATCGCGCGGGGATCGCCGAGGTTGAGAACCGCTGGCACAAAAACACCGTTTTTGATTTCTCCGCGGCCGAAGACATGATCGCCCGGTTTGAGATCGGCCAGAGTAATGCTCTCCCCTTGCTTTTGGAACGATGTGCTCTCATCGACCGTGATGGTCTGGTTGACATCATCGGGACGCGCGATCACCAGCTGCATGCCGTTGATGGATGCGATTTGTCCAACGATGAAGCGCTTGCCGAGAGCATCGCCCATGTTCCCGGCGCCAAAGCCTCCGGCGGGACGGGTACCGACCATCTCCGCCTGCCAGCTATTGCCGCCGGCGGAGGTGCCACGGACGAAGACTTCGTCGCCGACCTTGAAGTCCGCGAGCTTGGCGGGCTGGCGATCTTTGCTGAACTGGGTTTTGTCGCTCAGACTTACCTGGGCGGTTTGACCGTCGCGAGTCTTCAAAACCATGGAATCGGCGTTAATCACTGTAATGGTCCCGGCCACTCCGGGCCGGTGGCCTCTCTGAGGCTGACCCGCAGCCGGAGCCATGGACTGATCCGGGGGAGCGGAATCGGGAGGTGTCGACTGCGCCCAACCGAGGGCCGCAGTTAGAAAAAGAACCAGAATCATGCTGGTTTTGCGCATTGGGGGATACTCCTCTTTCTTAGGTTTCCATCATTCAAACACCGTTCATGATCGCGACCCGGTAATAAGTTGGTCAAATCGAGTAAAGTTTTGTAAAGCGGGTCTGTTACGACGAAATTGGGCAGGCCAGGTCACTCCTGTCGGAGACCAATCCCCGGGCTCGCCACGGCGCAACCCGGAGTGGGCAGGTGGAGGCGGTCATCGAGCCGATCGGTCCGCCGTCCGAGAAGCGCCGGCATCCGGTGCTCACGGCGGGGCCTTGCCTAGCGGGCGTGACAGGTCTGTCCGTCGACTATTCCGGGAGTTTCTGACTGCCCGCGATACTGAGTTCCGCGCCCACCTGGCTGGCCTCGGTTCCCGGCTGTCCACCGCCTACTGTGACCCGATAGTCTCCTTCCGAGACATGGCGGGTCCCGTTGGCATCGACGGCGCTCAAGTCACGCGGATCGAGCGTGAAATGCACATGCTGGGTTTCCCCGGCGGCCACATGAATCCGCGTGAACGCGCGCAGCGCGTGAATGGGGGCGGTCGGAGACTTGGGGAAGGTCAAGTACAGCTCGACCACCTCATCGCCCTCGCGCGGACTGACGTTTTTGACCTCCGCATCCACGGTAAGTGAGTCTCCCGCATTGAGCTTGCTCGGCGAGAGCTGAAGATTGCTGTAGGCGAACTGCGAGTAGCTCAACCCATAACCGAAAGGATAAAGCGGCTGGCCTTCGAAGTACCGGTAGGTCCGGTTCTTCATGGAATAGTCTTCAAAGGGCGGCAACTGCTCAATCCCTTTGTAGAAGGTCACCGGCAGGCGGCCAGCCGGATTGTTTGCCCCCGCCAGGGTTTCGGCGATGGCAGTTCCGCCTTCTTCCCCCGAGTACCAAGCCTCGAGGATGGCGTTGCTGTTTTCCTTCGCCCAATTGACCGAGAGCGCGCTGCCGTTCATGAGAACAACGATCAACGGCTTGCCGCTCGCCTTCAGTCCCTCAAGCAGGTCCTCTTCATCTTTTGGCAAATCCATGCTGGTCCGGTCTCCACCCTTGAAGCCGGGGAGGTCGACTTTCATCTCCTCGCCTTCGAGGCGCGAGGTGATGCC
>PKYX01000113.1 GCA_003132825.1 Acidobacteriaceae bacterium | reverse complement strand
CAGTCACGCTGAAGATGGCGCCCGTGGTGAAACGGATCTACGAGCAGATGCCTGACCCCAAATGGGTGATTTCGATGGGCGCATGCTCGTCGGTTGGCGGTCCTTTCAACACTTATGCGGTGCTGCAGGGTGTGGATAAGATTGTGCCCACGGACGTATACGTAATCGGCTGCCCGCCGCGCCCGGAAAATTTGTTTTACGCACTGCTCAAGCTGCAGGACAAAATCGATCAGATGTCGTTGGCCAAGCGCCCCACCGAGGTCCGGCTGGATGAGAACATGGTGGAGAACTTCAAGCGTCAGGTCATGATCGCGCAGACGTTGCAGCCCAAATAGCGTTCCGCAATCCGCGTTGCGATGACAGCGGTCGATTCTTGATTCTTCCACTAACATGTCTGAGTTCGTCAAACTGACCGATCAAGCTGAACTTCCCGCCGAAGGCGAAGCCAAGGAGTTTCCCTGCGGAGCCAAGGTGATCTGCGTAGCCAATGTAAACCGAGTCATCAGCGCCATGGACAACGTGTGTCTGCATCGCGGCGGTCCGCTGGGGCAAGGAGCGATCGAGGGCGACAAGTTGGTCTGTCCTTGGCATGGATGGCAATGGGATCCGAAAACCGGAGAAGCGGTCCACAGCCCCAACCTCAAGCTCAAGGTTTACCCGCTGAAGATGGAAAACGGAGAGGTCCTGATCGAGCTGTGATCTAGGCATTCGGGCGTTCTGTTTTGGAACCTGGGCTATCGGTGAAATATTGTGAAACCAATGGTCATCCGGCCTGGTCGATACCGGACGGAATTCTCCTAGCGTATACCATCTAAAAGACTTGTCCGCTTGTTGCCTGGCTTTCCCGACGCCCGACTCTCCACCGAGGACGAGGATTATCTGGCTCGACCGAGCCAGGAGCCCTATCAAGAATAGCCTTACCTGCCGATCATTGATCCTATAGGGTCTGAGAACGTCTCCCAGAGACGCTTCTTGTCCCCTCCCGTCAAACTGCTGAAAGGGAATGAGGTGCCGATCTTGGGGTCCGCTCCCGAAGCTTGGAGGAATACGGTTGGTATTTACTGAGGGAGCGATGATCGCCAGGTGGTTGGTTTTGGCGGTGCGCGGGCTGAGTCCGGGCGGCAGCCTTTTCTCCCTGCGAGGGCTCATCGGCCTGGGTATTCTCGCGGTAGTTTCCGTGCTCCTGGTCTTGAGCTATGCCGGTCTCGGGGCAATCCTGCAAAGCGGCCGCGAAAGAAGAGAGCGACCGCAAGGTGAAGACCGCTATCGCGGCATGATCGAAGACACCAGCGACATCATTCACATTGTGAGTCCGGAGGGGAAGTTTCTTTACGTCAACCGTGCCTGGCACAACACCTTCGGCTACAGCGATGATGAACTCGCTAATCTGACCCAGATGGACTTGCTCCATCCGGACGAGCGGGCAAAGGCCCAGCGTCAGATTGGTGTCCTGATGAACGAAGGGGGAGTGATCCAGATCGAAACGCGCTTTGTCACCAAGAGCGGGAAAACCATTTGGGTGGAAGGCAACTCGACCTGTGAAGTGGCTCGCGCCGAGGGATTAACCGGTCGCGGCATCTTCCGCAGCGTCACCCAGCCCAAGGTGCTCTCCCGGCGCGGCATTTTTCACAACGTCACCGAACGCAAACAGGCGGAGGCGGAGCGGGCCCGGCTGCTGGCCATCCTGGAAGAAGCGCCCGATTTCATTGGCACGACCACGCTGGACGGAAAAGTCATGTGGATCAATCGGGCCTGGCGGCGTCTGCTCAACCTGGAAGAAAAATCCGACGTAAGCCAGATGAGAACCATCGATCTCTACCCGGAATGGGTGAATCAAATACTCGCAGAGGCCATACCGACGGTGATCAGTGCAGGCATGTGGAAGGGAGAAGCGGCGCTCCTCGGTCCGAACGGACGCGAAGTTCCAGTTTCCCAAACCATAGCGGGGCACCGGGATGAAGGTGGAAATATTGCCTATCTGTCCACGCTGTGCCGGGACATCACCGAGAGCCGGGAAGCGGAAGAGGCCCTGCGCGAAGCCCATGCCCAGCTGAATCTGGTGATGCAACGAGAAAAAGAACTGGCGCGGACCGACATGCTCACCGGACTGGCCAACCGGCGAGCCTTCTACGAGGCGCTGCAAGCAGAGCGCGCGCGCGCCGCCCGTTATGGGCGTCCGATGACTCTCGTCTATTTGGACCTGGACAACTTCAAGCGGGTGAACGATACCCTCGGCCACGCCGTAGGCGACGAGTTGCTGGCTTGCGTGGCGGATCTGTTGCGCCGCACCCTGCGCGTCAGCGACACAGTCGGCCGCCTGGGAGGCGATGAATTCGCCTTGCTGCTGCCTGAGACCACCGCGCAAGCTGCCGACGCTCTGCTGCAGAAGCTGGGTGGGGTCTTGATGGACACCATGCGAGCCAAACAATGGCCAGTCACCTTCAGCATGGGGGCCGCTGCGTTTCTGGACAATCCCGCTTCGGTAGAAGAAATGATCCGTACAGCGGACGAGCTGATGTACAGCGTGAAGAAAAGCGGCAAGAACCGGATTTCCGTGGCGTTGATGGGCGGCAGCTCGCAGGAGTCCCTGAAAGCGGCTGCGGCCACAGAAAGCTAGAGTTTAGATCGCGGAGTCCTGCCACTAGAGAGCGCGAGCTATGCCAGCAGATGCAGGAAGCCTGCCGCCTGATTGTCGAACCCCGGAAAAACCTGATCCAGCGCAGTATTGCCGAGGTGCTTAGCCACGGCTTCGCCGAGGACCTGGCGAAAATCCGTGGTCAGTGCCAGATCGCGCCCTTCATAGAGCTGAGATGAATCGAGCCCCGGCCAACGGCCATACACCCTGCCACCTTTGACCGGGCCTCCGATTACGAACATGACATTGGCGTGCCCATGGTCGGTTCCGCGATCGCCATTCTCGCGCGCGGTGCGTCCGAACTCGGACATGGTGACCACAACCGTGTCCGCACCGAGATCGCCCAGATCGATCCAAAACGCTGCCAGAGACTGCGAGAAATCGCCAAGAACATTTGCGATCTGACCCTGGGTGCTGCCTTCGTTCACATGGTGGTCCCAGCCGCCGACGTCGGCAAACGCTACCTGCACGCCTACGTTCGCTTTGATGAGCTGAGCCAACTGGCGCAGGCTGTCGCCAAAGTGCCCGCGCGGATAGGCGGCGCCGGCGGCAGGTTTGTATTTCGAGGGGTCGGCGGACTTCAACATTCTTACTGCGTCAAAGGTCTGCTGGCCCGAGCCATGCAACACCGAATCGACCGACTGGTCGTACATCGCTTCGAAGGTGTTGGCGAGGGGTACGGCGCTCGGATTGCGGCCTCCGACACCAAAATCATTGATGTTATTCATCGCGATGGCCGGTTCGCTTCCGGAAAGAGCGCGCGGTAGTGAAGATCCCATAGCGACAGCACGGAACGACGACTTGTCCTGCGGTTCCGGCAACCCACGCAAGGTGCGATTCAGCCAACCGTCTTCGGTTGCCTTTACGCCGGGTGTGCCGGATTCCATGAAGTCCTGCGCGTCGAAGTGCGAGCGGCTCGGATCGGGTGAGCCCGCAGCGTGCACAATGGCCAACTGACCCTGCCTCCACAGCGGTTCAAAAGACGACATGGAGGGATGCAAGCCGAAAAAACCGTCGAGATCGATGACTTGGTTGCGGGGAATGTTGATGGATGGCCGCATGGCGTAATAGTCCGGTTCGGCGTGCGGCACCACAATGTTAAGCCCATCCGCGGCTCCCCGCTGGAAAATCACTACCAGGCGCTTGTTGCTAATGCCGAGCGCCTGCGCTCCATAGGCGGCGCGCGTGAGAAAAGCGGGAACGGCAGCCGTGCCCACCACTGCCATAGCGCTATTGCGGAGAAATACTCGACGTGTGATGGACATAAAAAACCGCTCCTTGCCCTGGTCCTTGGTCTCTGGCCGCCCCGACCAGTGACCGGTTCACTATTTCCTCTGAAACTCCGGCGAACCCAGCAACAGCCCAGAGATGATGCCCACGTTCGGAGGGCGCGCCGGGTCGTCCAGCGCGCGCTGGCTGATTTTTGGATCCTGCAGCCTGGTCGCGATGGTGTCATGCGTCTGCTTGGACACATCGCCCACGAGCAGAGTGTTCTCGAGCATGGCCAAAGTTTGTTGCGGATCGGCGGGGACCGGTAGGTTGCCCAGCATGCCGCCGTCGTCCACTTGCACACCCTTGAGCCGGTCTCCGGTCAGAGACAGAGCAAAATTCATGCGATCCAAAAGCGCCGAAGAGTTCACCCAGGCATCGGCCTTCACGGAATAACCGGTCGGCGGCTGCGCGCCGTAGATGGGCATGCCCATATTCTGGAGCTGCCGAACCAGGGGCATGGCGTTGGTTACTTCGGCGCCGCTCGCCCGCACTGCGGAGACCACGAATTCCAGAGGGGTCTTGACTTTGGCGCGGTAAGCGTCGGTCGCCCAGAACTCCGGGGAGTCGATCATCGTTTTCAGCACTTCGCGGATGTCGCCATCTTTCTTCAAGAACGTCTTCACCATGCGGTCCACCAGCGCAGGCGGGGGATCATCGGAAACAAAGCGCACGGCCAATTTGCTACAGACGAACTTCGCGGTCGAGGGGTTACGGGCCAGAAGGTGCAGCACTTCCAGGCCTTCCTTCTCTCCCTTCGGCTTGATGCGGTGCCCAAGGACAACCTTGGTTCCAGGCTCGTGCTTGCGCTCATCGAAATAGAAATCGCCCCCTTCGCGAGGCTCTTTCAGGGTCCATCCGGTAAAAACCTTCGCCACCTCGGTGACGTCGTGCTGGGTATATGCAGCGTTGACGCTGAGCGTGTGCAATTCCATCAGTTCGCGGCCGTAGTTTTCATTCAACCCGGCACGGTTGGCCTTCGGCCTGGGAGGCGGTCTCTGAGGATAGCGGGACTGCCAGGCGCTGTTCGGACGACGCTTGGGAATCCCCATCGCAAAATCCGAATCCGGACCGACGCTCAGCCAGTTGTCGAGATAGAACAGCATGGCGGGGCTCTGCGCGGTCGCGACCAGAAGATTCTCAAACTTGCCCAGGGCGTGGGGACCAATCACATCGCGCTCATAGCTGGTCAGCATGTAGCGGTCCGCGCCCTTGCCGAGGAATACGTTGAAGTGGTTGAACCAGAAATCGGTCATCACTTCGAGCAGTTGGCGCTCGCTGTAAATATCCTGCAGTAGCTTGCCTTCCACCAATTCATCGCTGACGACCTGTTGCGGATTGCCGAGCGCCAGCAGCGTCTCCTGCTGCTTGGGACTCATGCCCGCCATCACCTGGTCGTGCTTGTTGCCTCTGAGCGCCGGAGCCAGGGCAAGCTGGTCCTGCGGCGACAACCCGAGGATCGCCTTCATTCGCTGATCGGCTGGCAGGTCAATCAGTTGGTCGGCCTTGAGGTCGGCATAAAGGCGGTCTTCGCGCTGGCGGGCCGCAGGGTCGTCAGCCTGGACGCCGGATTTCATCGAGTTGTCGGCGGGTAGGACATTCGCGCCGGCCGCCTGCTGCTTTTGTTCCTGCCGGGTGTAGTAACGCTCAAGCTGCGCTTCATACACCGCCCGCAACGACGGGTCCGAAGGAAGGGGCTGCTTGTGATCGGCGACAGCCTTGATCAACGGCGTAGGCGGAAAATTTTCCACCATTTCGCGGGTGTCCATTCGCAGGGTGCGCAGCGGCTCCAGGCGGGCTTCCATTGCGCTGTCATCAATTCTTTCAGGGTGGAGCTGCTGGTCGATCCAGTGGTCCACTCCCATTGCCACCACCCGCTCGACCTCGCCAGGCCTCGGTCCGAACCCCAGCCGGTTCAGGGCGTGCACCGCCCGCTTCTGCTCATCCATCTGAGCTGCGTCGTGGGCGAGCTTCTCTTTCTTTTTCCCGAGCGCCAGTTGGACCGAGGCGCTCAGTGCGGCCAGGGCAAGCGCAACGGTGAGAACTGTGATCTGGGGTTTGAATCGCATTCTTGCTCCCCGAGTGGATACCCTTAAGATTATGAACCCCAAACCGAGGAAAAGTTGCCGAATAGGCCGCCCGGGCCGACGATCATCAGGGTAACTCATTGATGGCAGGTCTGTTGCGAGAGAGCCGTCCTAGCAAGACACGAAAGTACTAGTCCGGCCTAGGGCTGCGGCCGGGCGCTGGTTTCGCGCATCGCTTGGAAATATTGGTTTTCAAAACCCCGGGGGAACTGCAACCAAACCGGTTTTCGTCGGCCGAGACAGAAGCCTGTAAGCTAGGTTAAATACATGCGTCCGCGGCTGATTTTGTGTTGCAGGTTGGCCGCCAGGGAATCGACATCGCCGGGCGCGATGTTAACCACCCCCTGCTCTTGGAAGAAGGGTGTGCGGTTGCTACCTGCGGCATCGCGGCGCACCTGCAAAAGCAAGCCTTGCACCGCATCGGGGTCGAATTTCTGCGGCGTCAGGCGCACGATTTCGCTCAAGGCAGCTCCAACCGACAGCGATTCGCGGTAAGGGCGATCGCTGGTCATGGCGTCAAATGTGTCCGTCAGCCCAATGACCCGCACCGGCATCGAAACATCCTCCAACAGCAGCCCATCGGGGTACCCCGAGCCATCTCCGCGCTCATGGTGCGAACGCACCGTCTCCGGAATGCGTGGCCAGGGAAACTCGACGCCGCTCACGATTTGATGACCGACGATGGTGTGGTCCGCCATTTCGCGGAATTCTTCGGGGTCGAGCGCCGTGGGTTTGCCGAACAGCCGCTTGTCCACCGCAACTTTCCCAATATCGTGCAGGTAGCCGGCGGACTTTAGCGCTGCAACCTCGCCGGCGTCGAGGCCCATCGCCTCGCCGACGCTAGCGGCGAAGCGTCCGACGCGCAGCGAATGGCCATGAATATTGACGTGTTTCACGTCGATCGCGCTCGCGAAGGCCTCGAGCGCATTGTCGTAGAAGCCGTGCAGCGAAGCCAGCAGACGCACCTTTTCCGAAACGCGCTGCGCCAATGTCTGGGTGAGCGTGTGATTGTGTACGGCGAGGGCCACGTAGTGGCACAGCAGACCGAGCGCAGCCAGTTCTTCATCATCGTAAAACGCATCGCCTTCGCGGCGACCCAAACCGACTAGTCCAACGAGTTTGCCTCCGATCTTCAGAGGAGCCACACACTTGAACAGTTCGGGAGCCACATTTCCATTGGAACTGAGAAAAGTCTGATAGGAGGAAGAATTAAGGATGATCGGTCCGCGTGCGGAAGCGAGCGCATGCACATGCTTCGGCAGGAGCGGAATCACCGCCGGGTCCGGCATCAGCGCAAAGCCGTCCGCGGCGACGGAATTCAGGAGCGGAGGCTTGTCGCTGAAAGTAAAAAGCACGACCTCGCGCACGCCACCCGCCTGCTGCAACGCGGTAACCATGGCCCGCGCGGTCTGCGGAAAGTCTCGCTCGGCCGTCATTTCAGGGCCAAGATCAGCGAGAGCTTCGACTGTGCGCAGGAGCCGCCTAAAATTATTTTTTTGTTCTGCCACGCAAAATGGGAGCAGAAACCAGAGCAAAATGAGAGTACCACGGTGCTTAACAGGCGGCGACAACGGTTTGTTAGTTAGTTTGGTGCTCGAAGAACAATCCGGAGCNNACCTCTTCGTGCTCGAGAATCCAAGTGTTTCCGTGCGGGATAAATACCGCATTCAGGCCGGCGGCCAGCGCGGGGTTGATATCGGACTTGGGGCTGTTGCCGATCATCCAGGTCGAGAGGCCAGCCAGTCCGCGCTTGGCGGCCAACGCCTGATACGCCGCCAGATCCTTCTCTGCGACTATTTCCACCGCGGAAAAATACTGCTTCAGCCCCGAGCGTTCGACTTTGCCCGACTGCTCCGCGATTGCGCCTTTGGTCATGAGAATCAACTGATGCCGCGCCGCCAAGTAGGACAGAGTTTCCGGAACGCCGGAGCAGACTTCGATCGGCTGTTCGGCGATGGCAGCCGTGATGCCAGAGATGGTTTCGTGCAGCGCTGGAGTAAGAGGCTCGACCGCCAGCCGCTCGAAGGTCTGTGCCAGGGCGTGGGCGAAACTGTGCAGCCCGTACCCGTGGCTGAGAATGCACTCTCGCTCGACCTGGTTCAGCACCTCGCGAACCTGCTCGGCGGAATATTCCTGGTGATTCAGAAACGAGATGAAGTTCGCGATGGCACGTTCGAAATAGATGTTATTTTCCCAGAGCGTGTCATCGGCATCGATCAGCAGCGTTTGTGCGCCGTTCGGACGGGACGGGTGAGGCATCGTTTCTATGATAGCGCGGTCGGGAGGCGAGCCACCCAGAACGGCACGATCGCGCGCCCTCTGATAAAATCCATGCTTTATGAAGAACCTGGGATGGTTGCTCTCCCTTCTGGTTCTGCTCCCCATGGCCCCTTGCTCTACGGCGCAGGAAGAACCCGGAGGGGTGGCCGGCTCCGCGGCCGATCGTCCGCAACCGGCGAATCTCGAGGTTGTGCCGGATCTTGATCAGCGGCTCGCCAAGTTTCGCCAGGTGCGCATGCCGTTCCACTCGGCCAATCTCACCGCCCGCGAGCGCGAGTTGGTGGAAAAGCTGGTAGACGCGTCGCGCTATTTGGAAGAGATCTATTGGCGGCAAAGCGACCCCGAAGCCCTAAGCCTCTACCAGTCGTTGTCCGGGAACACCCATCCCAAGGACGAGAAGCTGCGTCGGTACTTGTGGATCAACGCCTCCCGGTTCGATCTGATCGATGAGAACAAACCCTTCGTCGGCACTACGCCGATGCCCCCGGGCCGAGGATTCTACCCGGACGGTCTGACCCGCCAGCAGGTCGAGGACTTTGTAAAAGCTCATCCCGAGAAAAAGGCCGAGATTTATAGTTCGACGAACTTGGTGCGCTGGCACGGCGACCAGCTGCTCGGCGTCCCCTACCACATTGCTTATCGCTCGTTTCTGGAGCCGGCGGCGAAGGATTTGCAGGAAGCGGCTAGGCTCAGCGCGGATCCCGGGTTTGCCGACTTTCTGCGGCTGCGCGCCCGCGCCCTACTCGACGACGATTATTTCCAGAGCGATCTGGCTTGGCTCGATCTGAAGAACCCGAAGTTCGACATCATTTTTGCGCCCTATGAGACCTACCTCGACGACTTGCTGGGGGTGAAGGCTTCTTACGGCGCCGCGGTACTGATCCGCAATGAGGAAGAGAGCCGCAAGCTGGAGATGTTCCAGAAGTACGTGCCGGATATCCAGGATGCGCTGCCGCTCGCGCCCGAAGACCGTCCCTCGAAGCGCGGTTTGCAAAGCCCCATGGAAGTCATGGACGCGCCATATCGTGCCGGCGATTTACGCCACGGCTACCAGGCGGTAGCTGACAATCTGCCCAATGATCCACGCGTCCACGAACAGAAAGGCAGCAAGAAAATCTTTTTCAAGAATTTCATGGATGCGCGTGTCGAGTACATCATCCTGCCGCTGGCGCGCTACGTCATGCCGCCCGAGCAGGCAGCCGAGGCCTCGGGCGAAGGCTATCTGCTGGCCACGATCATGCACGAAATCTCGCACGGGTTAGGTCCGGCATACGCCCGGACGGCTTCGGGCAAGGTCGATATTCGCGAGGCCATCGGTCCCGTCTACAGCGGTTTGGAGGAAGCCAAAGCCGATGTCGTCGGAATGTTCGGCATGCAGTGGCTGGTCGAGCACGGCGCGCTGCCCAAAGACAAACTGGAGGAATACTATGCCTCCTACGTCGCGGGCATTTTCCGCACCATTCGTTTTGGTACCGGCGAAGCCCATGGCCAGGCCGAAATGATGGAGTTCAACTACCTGTCCGAGCGGGGCGCGATCCAGCGTGAGTCGTCGGGGAAGTATGCGATTGATTATCGGGCGATGCCCGGAGCGCTGGCCGATCTCGCCAAAGAACTCCTCGCGATTGAAGCGACGGGGGACCGTCCGCGGGCTGAGAACTGGTTTAGAAAGTATGACGTGATGCCAGCGGAACTGACGGCCGCATTGCAGACAGCGTCGCAGGTGCCGGTCGACCTCGATCCGATATTTTCTTTTGCCGAGCGAGTGAGGTAGTCTGGGCTTCTAGGCTACGAACTCTACCTTCGCCTCATGCGGAATAATCCCCGCTCTGTGCCCCATCTCGAGCAGCCGGCGAACCGCTTCCCGACCGTCCTGTCCATAGTCGAGGGTGCGCTCATTCACATACATGCCGACGAACTTGTCGGCGAGTTGCACGTCGAGATCGCGAGCGAACTGCATGGAATAGGCTAGCGCTTCCTCGCGGTGATCGAGCGCGTACTGAATGCTCTCCCGCAAAGCAGTGGAAACGCTGGACATCAGTTCCGGCCCCAGGCTGCGGCGAATCGCGTTGCCTCCGAGGGGCAGCGGCAAATGCGTTTCTTCATACCACCACCGGCCCAGGTCGACGACGCGCTGCAGGCCGGACTTGGAATAGCTCAACTGGCCTTCGTGAATGATCAGGCCCGCATCGTGCCTGCCTTCGACAACTTGCGGAATGATCTGGTCAAAGGGCACCACCTCGGTCTCAATGCCGGGTGCAAACAAGCGCAAGACCAGATAGGCAGTGGTCAAGGCTCCGGGCACGGCCACCCGCTTTTGCTTGATCTCGCTCCGCGAGTAGGGATGCTTGGCCACAATCATCGGGCCGTAGCCCTCGCCCACGCTGCCTCCGCTCGCGAGCAGGGCGTAGCGATCCTGAATATAAGGATAGGCATGAAAAGAAATGGCGGTGACGTCGTACAAGCCATTGCCTTCGATGGCCTTCCGGTTCAAGGTCTCAATGTCGCAAAGCGTATGGGTAAAGCGCAGGCCGGGCACACGAACCTTGTTGGTGGCCAGCCCGTAGAACATAAAAGCATCATCGGAATCAGGACTGTGGGCAATGGTGATTTCGCGGGGTTGGGACAAAGTACCGCTATGCATGAGGTATTTGCTTTCTCTAGCCAGAGCGTCCGTGGAGGCCTCGCCAGTTTGGTCCGCCGGTCAGGCTTAGGTCTGGGTCTTGTCGACACGCTGCCAGCCTCGCGCAATGGCGGCAGCCGACATGACCTTGATCACTTCGGCGAAAACAAACCAGTAAAGGCCGAAGCGCACNNAAAAAGCAGAATCTCCGCCAACACGCCGGCGGTGGCGGCGCGGGCAAAGCTTCTGCTGCCGCGCTCCATGATCCAGCCCGCGAGGCCGGCGACCAGGGGATAGGCGATCAGGTATCCGCCCGTCGGACCGAGCAACTGGGCCACGCCCCCCGGCCCGGTGGGGCTGAAAACCGGCATCCCCATCGCGCCCTCTGCCAGATACAGTGCGAGCGCGGCAAAACCGCGGCGGCTTCCGAGCATCAAGCCCACCAGCAGCACGGCAAAGTTGCCCAGAGTCAGGGGGACGGGGGTAAACGGAAGGGGCAGCGTGACGTGGGCGCACAAAGCCACAAACCAGCTGGCCGCAACCACCATGGCGGCATCACGCGCCCAGTCCAGAGCACGACCGTTCCGGTTGAAGGTCTCGGCTGCGGATTTCGCCATCTCGGTCACTCTCCCAATCGATCGAACAGGTGGGTACGCCGNNATCGACCGAACAGGTAGCTACGCCGTCTGGGGCATCGGCCTGTTTCGGTACCGCGTGCGTTTACTGTCCAGCGTCTTTCGACCGGGCATCTGCGATCTTCATGTGGCGGCGTACACGAAGATAGATCGCTATTCCGGCCCACAATACCGCCCCCGCGCTGCAGGCCAGAATCAGGAACCACCACAGCATCCGCACGGTGCCTAGCATACCAAAACCACGAGCAGCGTGCGGCTACCAGAACTGGACCTAGCGCGCCGTCATAGCACGCTCCACGTCGTCCGCGGTGTGAGCCAGCGATTCCGTCAGGTTGATCAACCGGCCGCTCGGATCGACATAAAAGATATCTTCAATGCGGACGCCCAACTTTTCCTCTGGAATGTAAATCCCCGGCTCAATCGTAAATACCATCCCCGGCCCGAGCGGGACTTCGTAGTCTCCCTCGTCGTGCACATTGAGACCAACATAGTGGCTCAATCCGTGAATGAAGTAGGCTCCCAGAGGTTGGCCGTGCAGGTCCTGGCCGTGCGAGTTGATGTATTCATAGGCGGCCTTATAAAGGGAGTTCGGACCGCCTCGCGTCAGCGTGGATTTTCCCGACTGAAAGGCGGCGATCGCTGCCTGTTGCGCTCCGAGAACGATGTCGTAAATCTCCCTCTGCCGGGCGGTGAAATGTCCGGATACTGGGACGGTCCGCGTAATGTCGGAAGCGTACATCGAATATTCCCCGGCCACGTCCATTACCACCACATCCCCGGCCTGCATGGTCGCGGAATCATCGGAATAGTGGAGAACGGTGGAATTGAAGCCCGCCCCTACGATGGGGGCGTAGGCCGGCCGCTCACAGCCGCGTTTCCCCCACTCATACTGCACGAGCGCCGAAATTTCGCGTTCGCTGACACCCGGTTTCACGGCGCGCATGGCCGCCCAGTGCGCCGCAATCGAGGCGTTCGTGGCCTTGCGAATGAGCTCAATCTCGCCGGCATCCTTAAAGGTGCGCAGAGAGGCCAGGAGCGGCCGCACGTCGCGAAAGGAAACATAAGGCGGAAAGGTATTGGCCCGTTTCAGCCAGTCGAGCGGGGCTTCCGAGTTCGAAGTCTGCTCGTAGTCCGGGAGATCGGTATAGATCCCCGATTGCTCCCGCGACAGCAAGCCGACCAGTTCTGCGCGCAAACTGCCCAGCGGTTCGACCCGGTCGAATCCCGTAATTTTGCCGGCTTCAGGATCGTCCGGGCCGAGCTTCGGTCCGGTCCATTTTTCCTGCGAGATATTCCGATCCGGAAGAAACAGAATTTCTGTATAGCGAGGCGCCGCCGAATTTCCCGATGGCCCGGTCTCGGCGACGAGCAGCGCTGCTCCAGGCTCGGCCCAACCCGAGAGATAAAAGAAATTGTTGTCGGGGCGGTAGCCATAGATGTCGTTCGGTCCCTCGGCTTCGTTGGGCGCAAAAAGCAGCACCAATCCGGCGGTGGCCCGGCCAGCGAGCGCCTGGCGCCGGGCACGGTAGTCGGCGTTCGGCTGGCGGTCGAGTGCCCAGCCCAGCTGTGCGGCCAGAATGATAAACAGGAGAAACTTGCGCATTATCGTTTTTTCGACCCGATGATTTCCACCCGCTGCTTCCGGTTCTACACGCCCACGGGGAACGGCTTGCTGTGGCTTTCGGTGCCGAGCGTCAACCCGGAGAAACGGCCCTGCAGCAAAGACATGAGCCCGGTGTACCAGTAGCCAACCACGAACAGAATCAAAAACGGCACGGTGATGTAGTTTTCATTGTCCAGGGCGTAATAGACGGTGAGGGCAAAGTAAGCTCCGATTAAAAGTTCGACCCAAGGAACCCAGCCCAGGCGCCGCCGGTACTTGGAGGCGCGTATTTTGTCTTTCTTCGACTCGACGTGATACTTGGGAGTGCGCGCGAAGGCAGTCTGCTTTCCGACCAAGGCCTCGAGCACCGCGATGGTGTTGGTGATGGTCAAGCCGATCCCCAAAGCCATCAGGAAGGGGAGGTAGAGGATGGCCCGCGGCCAGCGGCGCGGAAACAGCTCCCGCTGTGAGACCAAGTAGAAGCTCGAAATGGAGAAAGTCGAAGCCATGAACAGAGGCAAATCGATGTAGAGCATCTGAAACCAGCCCTGGTAGAAGCGGATGATCATGGCCGGCAGCAGCAGCACGGAAAGCACGATCATCAACGGATAGCTGATATTTGCGGTCATGTGATACCAGGCCTCAAACTTCACGTGAAACGGTTGATCGCTCTTCAGGACCTGGGGCAGGATCTTTTTCCCGGTTTGAATCAGTCCCTTGGCCCAGCGTGCCTGCTGCGTCTTGAACGCCGTCATCTCGACCGGTAGCTCGGCGGGGCACTCGACGTCTTGCAAGTAAACAAACTTCCAGCCTTTCAGCTGGGCCCGATAGGAAAGATCGGTGTCTTCGGTCAGCGTGTCATGCTGCCAGCCCCCGGCTTGTTCGATCGCACTGCGTCGCCAAACCCCGGCGGTCCCGTTGAAATTGAAAAAGAGATCGCTGCAGGCGCGGCCGGAGTGTTCCAGGACGAAATGACCATCCAGCAGAATCGCCTCCACCTCGGTGAGGAACGAATAGTGGCGATTGATGTGGGTCCAACGCGTCTGCACCATGCCGATCCCGGGCTCGGTGAAATGATGGATGGTGCGCAGCAGGAAATCTTCCGAGGGCACGAAGTCGGCGTCGAATATGGCGATGAACTCGCCTTTCGAGGTCTGCATACCTTCCGCCAAGGCCCCCGCCTTATAGCCTTCGCGGTTGCTGCGATGGTGATAGCTGATTGGGCATCCCCGGGTGGCATAGCGCTCGACCAGGTCGCGGGCGACGGCTTGGGTTTCGTCCGTCGAATCATCGAGCACTTGAATGTCGAGCTTGTCGGGCGGGTAATTCATGCGGCAAATCGCGTCCAGCAGCCGCTCGACAACGAACCTCTCGTTAAAGATGGGGAGTTGGACGGTCACCCGCGGAAGATCGGAGAAATGGCCGGGGGGATCGGTGGTGCGCTTCTTCCGATGCTTGTAATAAAGATAGACCAGGATGTAGCGATGCACGCCGTAGGATGCCAGCAGGATCAAGACCACAAAATAAGGGATCAGCAAGGCCATATCGAAGGCATTGGCTTGGTAGAGGCCCTTGAAGGTGGTATCGAGAAAGTGGTGCCGAATATACTGACCGAGGCCGTGCGACACCACGAACGCCGCTCGGGTGTCGATCGAAATAGAAATAAAGGAGCAATTTAGCAGGGCGTTCTCCGAGCTCAACCCAGTTCATCCCGTTCCGAAGCTAACATTGTACCTGAAGGGCTCAAACCGCTTGCTGGGATCGGGTCCTAACTGGTCGTTTTTTAATGACTTGCAACCCAGTTGTGGGGAGAGTTCGGGACCGCTCGCCAAGGCCGAGACCCCCGGCTGGCAAGCGCCGCCCGAGGTTAGCGGCAGGCGGCCGTCATGGGGGCCGCCCTAGTTGAGGAAATAAGTCCGGTACAGGGTATCTCTCTGCACCGGCTTGAAGCCGGCATCGCGGATGATCCAGCGCAGCTCTTCTTCGGTGGTGCAGTTGTTCACTCCCGCCGCCCGGACCACATTTTCCTCGAGCATCACCGAGCCGACGTCGTTGCCGCCGAAGCGTAGGCCCATCTGGCAAACTTTCAGCCCTTGGGTCACCCAACTCGACTGCACATTGAGGAAGTTCGAAAGATAAAGCCGCGAGATGCCTAGGACCTTCAGGTATTCGACCGACGTGGCTTCATCCCAGTGTCGTCCGCCGAGCGCCGTATTCGCCGGCTGGAAACTCCAAGGAATAAACGCGGTGAATCCGCCGGTTTCTTCTTGCAGGTCGTACAGTTGCTGGAAGTGGTTGATGCGGTTAGCGTAATTTTCGCCTACGCCGAACATCATGGTCGCCGTGGTGCGCATTCCCAATTGGTGCGCCGTGCGGTGCACATTCAGCCAGTCACCGGTCAGGCATTTCAGGCGCGCGATCTTGTAGCGCACTTCGTCATCCAGGATTTCCGCGCCCCCCCCGGGAATTGAATCGAGGCCCGCATCCCGGAGCCGGGCAATCGTGTCGCGAATGGTCAGCCCGCTATATTCCGCGATGGCAATGATCTCCGACGCCGAATAGCAGTGCAGATGGACCTGGGGAAAGCGCCGCTTGATGCCTCGCATCATCTGCTCGTGCCAGTCGATCTTCAAGTCGGGATGCAAGCCACCTTGCATGAGCACCCCGGTCCCGCCCAGTTCCACGGTCTCCTGGATCTTGGCGTAGATCGTGTCGAAATCGAGGATGTACCCTTCTTTGGCCCGCGGTCCCTTCAGAGGCCGGTAGAAGGCACAGAAAGTGCAGTATTCGGTGCAAAAATTGGTGTAATTGATGTTGCGATCAACGATGTAGGTGACCACGCCTTCGGGATGCAGCTTGCGACGCACCGCGTCCGCTTCGATACCAATGCCGATCAGGTCGTCGGAGCGGAATAGCTCAAGAGCTTGCTGTTTGGTCAATGACATGGGATCAGGGCCTTGGCTGATTTTACCGGACTCGATCTGTTTGTTCCAAATTCCGACGGCCGGGCCGCCTTTGGCTGCGGGGGAATGGCGCCCAACCGTCCCGTTGACCCGGTCCCTCGGTGCGGGCGCCCTTTAGGCCGCCCGGTGCCGCTTTTTCCGTCCCGAGGTGCGATAGTACCCAACCACGGTCAAGACTCCGCCCACGATGGCCAATCCGATGAGTAGGGCGAGTGCGGGCTTGTAATAGCGAGAAAAAAACCGCGTAACGTGTCTTCCGTAGACCGCGCCCAGGGCAGCCAGAATGGTGAAACGGATGGCTCGTCCGAGGGTCAGCGCCGCCAAGAACTTCTTGCGCGGGTACTGCAGGGCTCCCGCTGCCAGCAGGAACGGCACCAGGGGAAACGGGGGAGGCAGAAAGGCCGGCACCGCCACGGCGCCAAATCCCCATCGTTCGAATCGCTGATATATCTTGGCCGCTCTCTTTCTTGAAAACCTGTGCTCGAGCGCTTGCTTGCCGCCCTTGCGGGCCAGGCTGTAGGTGATGTAGCCGCCGATCACCGCTCCAATCGTTGCCATCAGCGCGTAATACGGCCAGGGTTCGCGATGGCGAGCCGCCAGATAGATGGTCAGGACGTCCATGCTGCCCGTCAGTGGAATGACGGAACTGTCCGCGATTCCGAGTAGGATCAGCCCTAAGCCACCCAGCCGGCGCAGTCGTGTCCACACCGACACCGCCAGCAGGAATTGAAGATGGGGAGACATGGATCGGCGTTTGACTCAGTAAATCATACGGACCAGACGAACCGCGGCCTCATTCCGCGAGCGCCAACTTGGTTACGTCGAGAAAGCGCAGCGCAGGTGCCGCGGGCAAGCATCCGCATTCCAGGGCGCAGGCGTAGAACAGTTGCATTCCCCGCAAGCTTGCCGGATCGAGGTAATAGTGTATGTTTTGCGTGAGATATTCCTTGACTTCAGTTTCGCTCAGGCCGCTCTGCGGCGCCCAGTCCCGGGCAATGCGCTCGAGATTCTCGGGCTGCAAGCCGTGGTCGCGCGACTGCTGAAATATCTCGGCCAGGTCGAGCGATGGGGAAGCGTCCGGGAGCGCCGCTTGACGCAAGGCCCAGAAGGCAAAGACAAAGGTCTGGCCGGTCAACTTCACCCACTCCTCCGCCAGATCGTAGGTGAAAAAGCGGGAGCGATCCACCCGCAGCGCGGGATCACCGATCACCAAGCCGGCATCATGGCTCTTCAGCATTCGCTCGACGTCAGGTTCCATCGGCGTGAACGTTCTTCCCCCGCCCCACGCCTTGGCGAACAGCACTTTGGTCAGCGCCACCGAGGTGAGAGAACAGGTATCGAGGGCGACGGTCCGGATCTTCTCGAGCGGAACTTTGCTGACCAGGAGAATCGAGCGGACCTGGCGGCGGGAAGCAATCGCGACTCCGGGAAGAATCAAAAGATCGGGAATGGTAGTGTAGGCCGCCGCCGGAATAATGCCGATATCGGCCGATCCGTCGCTCAATTGTGCGGCACAACCGGAAGGTACCGTGTAGGAGATATCAAATCCCGCGCCCGCGTCTCCGTGTTCAAAATCCCACATGAGAGGTGCGGTATTCAGGTAGGAAATTGCGGAGATGCGAAGGCGTCTCATGCTGTCGAGTTTCAATTTTAGCAAACCGTGTGTTCCCGGCCCGTGGCAGCGTTTCTCGGCCGTGGATCGCGTCCGCCCGGGAGAGCCGCGGGAGATGCCCGCGCCCGGAGCCGTTGCCTCATGGTCCCCGGCCCTCCTCAGTCGGCGCCGAGCGAGCCCCGGGGGGCAATGAATCCCCGGGCGAGCGAACCGCATCTTTAATCCCAGGCCGATGCTCTCGGCCCCATGAGATACGGATTCTGGCGGTTGCCTAACGCCGACCAGGCCAGAACCTGAATTGTCATCTTCCGAAATCTCTCGAGCCCGGTTCGGGGCCGGGCTGGGGGTGTCTGGAACTCCAGCAAACGCCTGCCGGAAGCGGCTTGCCGCCCCAGCTATCGAGGGTGAAACCGGTGCTCGCTTCTCGCATTCGGACGCTGGGAGCGGATCGCTGAGAGCCGACGGCGGCGATCCACAAACTTGTTGATTCTCTCCCATTCGTGCTAGCTTCACAAAAAGCAACAGCACTCGAGGACAAATTGCCTAAAGGTTTAGTCATTGTCGAATCGCCCGGGAAGGTGAAGGCCATACAAAAGTACCTGGGCAAGGGCTTCACGGTCGAAGCCTCGTTCGGCCATGTCAAAGATCTGCCCAAGAGCACGCTCGGTGTGGATGTTGAGAACGAGTTCGACACCGAGTACGTCGTGATTCCGGGCAAAGAAAAAATTGTGGCCAAGCTGAAAAAGCTGGCTCTGTCGATGGACACGATTTACCTGGCGTCGGACCCGGACCGCGAAGGCGAGGCGATCGCCGCGCATTTGGCCGAAGAGTTGGGCGACGGAGCCAAGAAAAAGAAGAAGAAAAAGAAGACCAAGGGGGAGGATGATGGCCAAGGCGAGCGTATCCGCCGGGTCACCTTCAACGAGATCACCAAGCGGGCGGTGCAGGAGGCCTTCGAGCATCCCCGCAGCATCGATCGCAACTTGGTGGATGCGCAACAGGCTCGCCGCGTCCTCGATCGTCTGGTCGGTTATCAGGTCTCCCCGCTGCTTTGGGACAAGGTTCGCCGCGGCTTGTCCGCCGGCCGAGTGCAGACCGTTGCTCTGCGCCTGATCGTCGAGCGGGAACGCGAAGTCAAGGCCTTCCAGAAGCAGGAATATTGGACCATCGACGCCCATCTCGCCGGGCCCAAACCGCCGGCGTTCGATGCCCGTTTCATGGGCAAAGGCGACGAGAAGATCGAAGTAACCAACGGCGAGGACGCGGAAAAGATCCGGGCCGCGCTCGAGCCGGCCGAATGGCTGGTCCGTACCGTCGAGCGGAAAGAGCGGCGGCGCAATGCGGCTCCTCCGTTCACCACCAGCAAACTGCAACAGGATTCTTCGCGCAAGCTCCGTTTCAGCGTCAAGCGCACCATGATGATCGCCCAGCGGCTCTATGAGGGCGTCGAACTTGGCGAAGAAGGTTCGGTTGGCCTGATCAGCTACATGCGCACCGATTCCACACGGGTATCGGCCGAGGCAATCGCCGAAGTGCGGGAATATATCCGCGCCGAGTATGGCGCGCCTTATGTGCCGGAGTCGCCCAATGTCTACAAGGAGAAGAAGGAAGCCCAGGCGGCGCACGAGGCCATCCGGCCGAC
>PKYX01000048.1:3796-23067 GCA_003132825.1 Acidobacteriaceae bacterium | reverse complement strand
CCGCATCGACCAGAAAAATATCCGGGCGCCCGTCACCGTCGTAGTCGATAATGCACGCCCCGCTGCCAAGAAAAGACGCTACCGATTCGGGTGCAACTTCTTCGCGAACCACCTTTCCGTGCCGTTTCGTTGCATTCGAAGGCGTCCTCTGTTCCGCTTGGGTAGCTTCCGCACGCACCGGCAGCCCAGAAAAAGAAGTGACGTTCACAAAATGCACGGGAACAGCAGGCGGCACCGGCTCGGGAGCCGGCATCATCGATTCCGCGAGCGAATATTTCCCCTGCTCGCCATAAATAAAACTGATGGGCTTGCCAAGTTTCTCAGAGACCAAATGCTGAAAACGGTCGAAATGTTCTTTCGCGCGCGCCGTATCGTCCTTCCGCTGCAAGGCTTGTGCCACGCCGAATTCCGCTGAAACCTGGAACGGATTTAACTCGATGGCGTGCGTGAACGCAGCGATCGCCTTGTCGTATTCGTGCTCTTGCGAATACACCAAGCCAAGAAAATATTGTGCGTCGGCATCGTACGGATCGAGTTGCGCTACTTTTTGAAAATTCTCGATTGCAGCGTCCGAATTGCCGAGGGCTTTTTCGAGAAGGCCCAGGTTGAACCAAACGCGTGGATTCCGAGGATCGCGCTCGCCCGATTTCGATAGGATCGGCCGCGCTTCGTCAAATCTCTGCATATTCAGCAGCGCGATTCCCGCGTTCACGCAGCCAACATCGGATTGCGGTTCCAGAATGCAAGAACGCTGAAATTTCCCCAGCGCTTGTTCGAATTGTTGGCGGTTCATCAGCGCCACGCCGAAATTATTTTCGCGTATGATTTGCGCGTGCGAAGCTGCCCTTGCTTCTTCCTGCTCGGCGGGGGTTGTGTCAGCGGATTTGGGTGCATGAGCGCGCTTCATTTGCTGCGCTGCACCGGGAAGAATGGCGGCAAGCGCGCCCGCTATCACCAGCAAAGCAACAATTGTGCGGGCCAACCGCAGCCGCGACTTCAATCGCGTCATGCAATCCTCAGAGGAAGTATCCAAGCCATTCTAGCGTTTCGCGAGCGGCTTTGCCGCAATCGCGCCGCGGCCCTCTTCCACGGTCACGATCTGATCCGCCGCCACATTTTTTAAGTGATCCGATTGCCCGCTCGGCCATCGAATTTCGACGGCGTCGGCCTGCGTATGCGAGGCGAGGCCGAAGGTCACGATCAGCTCGCTTGAGGACAAATAGCTCGACCCACTGCGTAACATCTGCGATTGCGTGTCATTTCCAGCGGTCACACGCACGATAGCGCCGATTCCGTCGCGATTCGATTTCGTTCCAGTCAGCTTGATTCGCAAGCTATGATTCTTCGTACTAGCATTGCGGAACAAGGCAGCAGGCCCGCCGTTAGTTGCTATCAGCACATCGAGCGCGCCGTCGTTGTCATAGTCTCCGACTGCCAGACCGCGGGCTGGAAAATGCTTTTGAAACGCCGGGCCCGCTTGTCCGCTCACGTCGTGCAGTTTGTGGTCGTCGCCTTGGTGAAATAACAAAAGCGGTTCTTTGTATTTCACCTGCATCGAGTACTCGTCGATCATGTCGTCGGGATGGCCATTGGCAAGGATCAAATCAATTTCGCCATCGTTGTCGTAGTCGAAGTATTTGAGTCCCCAGCCNNTAGACGGAAAACATCTCGTGGTCGACGTTGGCCACAAACAAATCCTGCCAGCCGTTGCCGCCGAGGTCCGCCGCATCCACCCCCATTCCAGACCGAGCTTGGCCGCTTTCGCTAAATCCCACTCCCGCCTGCAAAGCGATTTCGTCCCACTTCCAGTGTCCATTTGGGTCCGGGCCGCGATTTATAAAGAGAAAGTTTTGCACCGTGTCGTTGGCGACAAATAAATCAAACCGGCCATCGTTGTTGATGTCCGTCGCCACCACGCCCAGACCTTTGCCTAAAGCTTTAGCAATATCGGTGCCCTTGCTTACCTCGGTAAAGGTGCCATCGCCATTATTGTGATAGAGGAAACTGGCGGTAGGTCGGAAAACCCGCGGGATGCAGTAATAGGCTTTGCCGATCTTGTTATCACCGCACTCAAACTTATGTTCGCCGGAATAATCGACGAAGCTACATACAAACAGATCGAGGTTGCCGTCATTGTCGTAGTCAAACCAAACCGCGCTGGTCGTCCATCCGGGAGTGGCCACGCCAGCCTTAGCGGTTACATCGGTAAAGGTCTGGTCATGGTTGTTTTTGTAAAGAGCGCAGTTGCCGTACGAAGTCACGAAGATGTCTGGCCAGCCATCGTTGTCGTAGTCCCCGACTGCGACCCCCATTCCGAAGGAGCTGCCAACAACGCCGGCGGCCTCGGTCACGTCGGTGAAAGTACCGTTTCTGTTGTTCTTGTAAAGCGCGTTTCGGACGGGCTTCGGAGGTTTCCAAAAGTCACAGGGACCACTGTTAACGAGAAAGATATCCATCCAACCGTCGTTGTCAAAATCCAGGAATGCGCAGCCCGGACCTAAGGTCTCCGGCAGATAGTGACGGGCCGACATTGCGTTGTCATGCACCCAGGCGATTCCGCTCGCGGATGCCGGCACTTCGACAAACAACGGCTCTGGTTGGTCTGGCAGTTGCTGTCCCCACATGCGTCCGGCGCCGTAGACGGCTGTGAGCCAAAGCCATTGTCTCCTGGTTAGTTTCATCGGTGATTCTCCCGGTGAGGTGGCGATGGAAAGTGATCTTCCCGATTTGTGGCACGTATATTAACTCGTAGTTAAGTACAGTTGTGAGTTTAGGATCTGGTTGCGCGGCCTGCAGTCACCTGGCCTTGACCCCCGGCTGCTTGGCTTGCGCTTCCGCGGTCAATTTCTGAACAATCTCCCGTTCTCGATTTCCGTCGGTCGGCCGCTTGAGCCGGAAGTATGCCATTGAAAGAGAAACGTGCGCTTCGGTAAACTGGGGCGCTTCCTTGACGATGGATTCCAGTTGAAGCCTTGCCTCGTCGGTCTTTCCTTCCGAGAGCGTCATGGCCGCAATCTGGTAACGGACCGCTATATCTCCGGGTCGCGTTTCGAGAGCCCGCATGAAATAGGCGCGGGCATCTTCATAGTTCTGGTCTTGCCGCAGCATCGCGCCAATCTGAAGATTGGAAGCATAATCGTAAGGATCGATCGCCAATTCAGCTTTGAATTCCTTCAGGGCTTCGTCGGGGTCTCCGGTCACCTGCAAGGCCCGCGCGTACAGGACGTGGGCCTCCGGTAGATTCGCATTGAGAGCAATTGCCTTGGCGAACTCGTCGCGCGCTCCGGAGAAGTCGGCGGCCTCGAGCTTCGCGCTGCCCAGCATCAAATGTGCTTCGGCGGAGTCGCCATTGCGCAGAATGCGATCCACCAGATCCTGTCCTTCCGCCAGTTGATGATCGCGGATGAGAGCCGTTCCCAAAAGGTAGGCGATCGCAAGAACCTCTGGGTGATCGCGTTCCGCCGGCCGCAATACGCGAATCACCTCTTTGTTCTGGCCCATTCGCAAATAGCAGTCGCCTAGCAACAGTGTCGCCTGTTCATTGGCGGGCTCTTTGTTGTGCACTTTGGCCAGCTCCCGGGCGGCGTCTGCAATCCGCCCCATTTTGTAATACGCCAAAGCCAGGTTTAGCGAAACTCCGGGAAGGGAAGGCGACTCCTTGAGGGCAGCCTGGTATTCGGTGACGGCTTCCTGCAACCGTCCCAACCCGGCGAGGGCAGCTCCCAGATTAGATCGAACGACCGCCGCCTCGGGGTGAACCTTCAAGAACTCCTGATACTCAGCAACCGCGCCCTCAAGATCACCGGCCTTTTGTTTTTGGATCGCATCGTCCACGAGTGCCTGCGGAGTTTGCGCCAGCACGATGGCGCCGAGACTTAAGACCAGGAGGATGGATTTCCACATATCGGCTACCGGTTTCCGCCCGGCAAACGCGACTCTTCTGCGGATGCGCTCACCTCGCGAAGCGCGGTTTCGAGCTGCTCCGGACTGAAGTCCTGCTCGCTCAGTCCTGTGCTAAACACAATCCGTCCGCGCTTATCTAGAAGAAAAGCCTTACTGGGCCACGCAGCGTAAGCCGTTTCTGCCGCGCCGTTCATGCTATCAAGAAGGGCGGGGAACGCAATGTCCAATTTCCGCACACACATGGTTGCGTGATCCTGCTTTTCGCTCATGGTGGCAGCCGGTTCGAGAACGACGCCTTCGCGTGCGTTCCGGGTGCTAGACCAATCGGCGGTGGAGTGCGCCTCGCGGATATAAATAAGATAGAACGGAATTTGATTCTTATATTCCGGGTAAAGCCGGTTGAGAGTGCTTGCCGCGCTACGGAAATTTGGGCAGGTGTAGCTTCCAAATACGAGCAGAACCGGGCCCGCTCCGCGCAGGTGGGCCAGCGTGACCGACTCGCCAGACCCCATTCTTGCTGCATCAAAGTCGGGCGCGGAATCTCCCGCTCCGGGTCCCGGGGTCGCAGTTCCACGCTTCGGTTCGAGGCCGGCTACCAGCCTTCGTTCACGCGCCGCATCTGCGTTCTCATGCAGTGCCTCATAGACTTCGGACAGTCGCCGATGGACCGCGACCGATTGCGGCCAAGCCTTTCGGAGAGCTTCCAGTTCCATCCGCGCATCTGGCAGCTTACCTTCGCCGACATCCGCGTCGGCGAGTGCGAGCTTCGCTTCGAGGGACTCCGGATGCACCCGTAACGCCTGTCGAACCAGCGGGTCCGCCGCACTCCATTGCCGGCGGGCCATCAGGATTTGAGCGAGATTAAGGTTGGCTTCGAAGTGGTTTGGGTCCGATGCCAGCTCTTTTCGAAACGCATCCGCGGCAGCGTCCGGGTCGCCCGTATTCAACAACGCCTGCCCGTAGAACGCCTGCAGATCGGGCAGACTGGGGTTCAGCTCGATAGCCGAGGCAAACTGCTTTACGGCAGCGGGAAAATCACCCGCGGCGAACATCTGGGTCCCCAGCAAGAAGCGCGACTCGGCCGAATCTCCATTGCGGAGAATCTGGTCCACGCGTTTTTGTCCTT
This sequence comes from Acidobacteriaceae bacterium, assembly GCA_003132825.1. Classification (GTDB taxonomy): domain Bacteria; phylum Acidobacteriota; class Terriglobia; order Terriglobales; family Acidobacteriaceae; genus PALSA-270. The sequence goes on along the minus strand of PKYX01000048.1, from coordinate 18,038 downwards.
CTTGCACCTGGCCATCGCGAACCAGGGCCATGCCGAGCATGTAGGCGATGGCCAGATTGTCAGCATTTTGCTGCTCGGCGGGTTGCAAGAGCTGGATCACGCTGCGGTTGTGGCCCAGCCGGAGCTGGCAGTCGGCGAGAAGCAAGGTGATTTGTAGATTGTCCGGGGTGATCTGCCTGGCATTTGAAAACATCTGCGCGGCTTGCGGAATCTGCCCGGCTTTGTAGTAAGCCAGCCCCAGATTGAGCGCGATGCCAGGGTTGTTCGGGTCCAGTAGGAGCGCTTTCTTGTATTCGACGACGNNTCGACGACGGCCTGATCATAGCGGCCGAGGTGGGCGAGCAGAACCCCCAGATTGGACAGGACCGCTACCTCATTCGGCCGCACCGCTAGAAAATCCCGGTAGGCTTGCTCGGCTCCCTGGAGGTCTCCTGCTTGCTGCAGTTCAGTGGCGTGGCGCAGCAGGCTCTCTGGCGAGGGCGTCTGCGCAGATAGCAAAGCAGTCAGGAACAATCCAGTGGTTAGCCTTCGGAGCATGCGTTTTCTGCTTCCGGCAACTAAAAATGGGATGGCCGGAAGCCATCCCATTTTAAACCCTGAAACTAAGTACACCTTCCGACTTAGAAATAGAACTTAACCGCTAGCTCGACCACACGGGCACCCTGCTTGGTGGTGGCCGTCCCGAAGTTCGGGTTGGTCTGCGTAATCGCCCCAGTGGTCGGGTTTTGCGTGAACTGGAGAGTCAGATTGTTGCCGTTGGGGAATGACCACAGTGGGTGGTTCAGGAAGTTGTAGGCCTGAATCCGGAACTGCAGCTTCGTTCCTTCGCTGATCCTGAAGTTCTTGAACAGCCCCAGATCGGAGTTGAAGTAAGCCGGACCGTAGGCTACGGGCAGCAAAGTCGGACCATTTTGCCCGACCACCGTAGGCGCAGCGAAGCAGTTTGCATTGATGTACTGGTGGGCGGCCAAGCCTGCGGTCGGATTGCAGGTCACGAGCGGGTCCAGTTGGACGGCGTTGGTGCCCACAATGGATTGATTGTTGATCTGAATGCCGGCCGGGTTGGTCGCGCTGATCGATCCCGGGATGATCGAATTGCCAAGCTGCATGTTGTAATCGGTATTGGCGTTGTATCCGCCACTATAGGTGAGATTGGCGCCGCTCTCGATCTGCGTGATGCCGGAGAGTTGCCAACCTGCGGTAGCGCCTTCGACGAATCCGTGCGCATGCAGCGGGTTACCCAGATCGATCGAGTAGGCGATGTTAAAGAGCTGCCTGCGATCGGTTGGCTGAACCCCGTAATCGCTACTGAGATGGAAGGGGTTGTTTGTGCTGTTGACTATGCCCAACGACTTTTGGAGCGAATAGTTGGCCTGGATGGCGTAACGCCCCGCGTGGCGTGCCCACGTGACTTGCAGAGCATTGTAGTTGGCGTAAAGATTGTTGGTCGCCTCAGTTAGATCGCCGTAGCCGGCTCCCGTCGTCGGGTCGTTCAGCGGTCGATAGAGGTTGGGATTGGCGGTGGCGGGATTGGCGGCTCCGAGCATCGCTCCCAGCGGAACCATGTTGATGTTGCTGCCAGCACCGCTGCTGTTCGCCAAGTCATTGCTTGTGTTTCCCACATACGCCACTTCGACTAAACTCTGCCACGGCGCTCGTTGCGAGATGGTGAAGCTGTAGCTGTTGGTGTATGGCTGCTCGTTGTCGGTCGAGTTCACGGCTGCCGGGGAAGCGGGCGTGGCGGTGAAGGGTATACTCGACAAATTCTTGGCAAAGACGGCCGTTCCCAAAGATTGCGGCGTCAGAGTGTCCGTGGCTGAACCGGCAGACGCGTCAAGGCCACTCGTGAACTGTCCCGAGTGGTAGTAAAAGCGTCCCCAACCGCCGCGCAAAACGGTCTGCCCGTTGCCGAAGATGTCATAGGCCAAGCCGAACCGTGGCTGGTAGAAAAGTGCCCGGGTCGGGAACCCGCCGAGCGGAATGCTATGGTCTTTTGCGTGCCACTCGAAACCGCAAAACGTCGGCGGAGCAGCACAGTTCGAGTTATAGAGTCCCTGGTCAAAGGTGGAGTAGCCAAAGCCCTCATCATCCACCCAGGGCGAGAAGTGGGTTAAGCGCAAGCCCAGTTCGAGGGTCAGCTTTCTTTTGACCTTCCATGAGTCCTGCGCAAACCATTCCACCGTGTTGTAGGAGATGTCATAGATGCGATTGAAGTTGGTTTCGGTGTAATTCGAGGTGTTGCCCGCCAACTCGTCGGCGTAGGCATTGCCATAGGTATCGACGTTCGCCGAGGGAACGAACTGCAAGTACCCGTTGGTGTCATTGTTGGCAGGCTGTGCGTTTCGAATCCACTCGTAGAAGAAGCCGGCTTTGACGGTATGGGTTCCCACCACTTTGGTAAACGTGTCGCTGATGCTCGGCATGTACTTGTCAGCGTAGAGTCCAGCTGAGGCACCTCCGGCTTCGAAACCGCCCGGGTTGAATACCAGCGCGGCTTCGCCCGAACCTCCGTTTCCGCCAAAGGACGGAATCTGGGAGATGCCATTTTTAAACAGGCCTGCGTAGTTGTAACCCACCGTCGCGCGCGCAACTTTGGCGGGGGAAGCAAAGACGTTAGGGAAGCCGACGTAGGTATAGGCCATCACCACTTCGTTGGTCATCGTGGGACTGAATACGTGGGTGATCGTTCCGGTCAAGGAATCCGAACGGTTCTTGCCCTCGATCGGAGTGGGATAGGGCACCTGATCCGACTGGCGCCACCACAGCCCCACCGGGAACTGTTGGACTTCGCGCTGGTAGTTATAGCGGATGAAAACCTTGGTGTTGTCGCTGACGTCGTAGTCCACCCGGGTGGTGAACTGCCGGTTGTTCTGGTTGAAGATTTCGGACTGCACGTAGTTGTAGGGGCTCCCCGCGGTGGGCGTGGAATTCGGCTGCGGATATAACTTCATCAGAGCCACCATGTTGGGGTCGATCAAGTTTGCCGGCATTTGGTAGCCGCCCCAGGCAGCGATGGTGGCAGGATTCAGGGGGTTGCCTCCGGGGCCCTCCTTGGCTACCTCCGCCGGGGCGAAGTTTCCGGTGAGTTCGTTGGGGGTTGGAACAATCGCTTGCAGTAGGCCGGTGTCGAGCACTTGGTAGAAGTACTCAAAGCCGGCAAAAAAGAACAGTTTGTCGCGGTTCTTATTGAAACTGGTTCCGGGGATTCGGACCGGGCCGCCGATGGTCCCGCCCGGGTAATAGAAAACGTCAGCCGGTTGGGGTGTATGGGTAAAGTTGTTGAGCCAGTCGTTCGCGTTCAGAACATGGTTGCGGGCGGAAAAGAACCCGCTGCCGTGGTACTGCGATCCCCCCGCCTTCGTCACCGAAGTGATGACGGCAGGTCCTTTTTGGGTTTCGGCGCTGAAGTTTGAAGTCAGAACCTTGAACTCTTGTAGAAAGTCCGAATTCGGGTTCACGGGTGTGTCGCAGTTACAGCCCGGGTCAGAAACGTGCGCGCCATCGGCCACGATGTCGAGGGTGTTCGTGGGCAAGCCATTATAAGAAAAAGCGGCATTGAGCGGGCTTTGGCTGCCGCTGTCTCCATTGGCATTGATGCCGATGGTTTGGCCGCTGTAGTTGGCTTTGTTTGCCGTTCCATTCTCGATGCTGAAGCCCGGGGTAATCTTGATGTACTCGGCGGCGTTGCTGCCCACTTGGGTGAAGTTTTGCAACTCCTTCGTTCCGAGCGAAAACGATTTCTCACCTGAGTCAATCGTCGCGACGGCGGCCTCAGCCGAAACTTCTACCGTCTGTGTGGTGGTGCCGACAGCCAACGTGACGTTTACGGTGCGCTCTTCGCCGCCACCTAGGCCAATGTTATCGGCCTTGGAGGTTTGGAAACCCTTGACGACCGCGGTCAGCGTATAGGTTCCCACCGGGACCGAGGCGAAGGTGTAGTAGCCCTCGTTGTTGGTGGTGGTTTCGCGCTCGGACCCCGATTGCGCGTCTTTCAGCAGGACTTTGGCGCCCGCCACTACTGATCCCGAAGGATCCGTCACGATGCCAGTCAGCGTTGCATAAATCCCCTGTGCCCAAGTGTTTACGGCAAATATAAGCATCAACCCGAGGCAGGAAACCAGCTTGACTGTTCTCCGCATGAGAGACCTCCGCGAATTTACAAAAACTCACGGTTGGTGCTTTATCAGCTGTCATAGAAGCTTGGCAACCTAGTAGTAGTTACGTAGGAGTTAACGCTCGGTTAACGATAGGTAAATGGCTCATAATAATATGCTTTATGGGACAGGCTCGACCTCACCCAGCTGCCCTCTCACGGGGCTGCCCAGGGGGCGGCTGGCAATTGTCAAGATATGTCAGCTAAATGTCTTGCAAAACTCCAACCAGTTGGACTAGCCTTGCCAACCATCCGATGTTAGCGGCGGCTGAGTTTCGCGAAGAACGGGAGGAGCTTCAGGCTCTGATCTCTTCGGGCATCTTCCACCGTGCTCCGCATCTGCTCAGTTTTCTGACCTACGTGTGCGAACGCTCCTTCCAAGGGCAGGGCGATCAGATCAAGGAATACACAATCGGGGTTGAGGCTTTCCGGCGCTTGCCGGATTTCGACCCCAAGAAGGACTCGATCGTCCGGGTCGAAGCGCACCGGCTGCGCCGGCGTCTTGAAGAATATTACGTCGCCGAGGGCAAAGCGCATCGCATCCGCATTGAAATTCCAAATGGGCAATACACGCCGCGGTTCATTGTTCAAGATCAGCCCTCGAAGCATGTCTCCGCCGCGGGGTCCGCGGGTTCACCCCGTCAGGTTGGTGTCGCGGTCGCGTATCGGAGCGGTTCCCTCGAGCGAGCGCAGGCAAAGGTTGAGACGAGCGATGGATCTCGAGAGCGAAGCAGCTGGCCGTGGTCCCTGCTGCTTCTGGGCGTGGTGATATCGGGGTTGGCGGTGCTGTGGCACAGTGTGAGCATCAGGCCTGCCGAATCCCCGGCTGCGCGCGAAGAGACCTGGTCGGGAACGGCCACGCAGCCGGTGCCGGCTGAATTCCGCATGCTGACCGGGTACCATGGCGCTCCCTTCACCGACCAGCAGGGCCATTCCTGGAGCCCCGATGCATACTTTACCGGCGGTTTCTCCGCCTCGATTCCGGGCGAGCATCTGATTCAAGGCGAGCCGGAACCGAACCTCCTGCGGAGCCAACGATCCGGCAAATTCCGCTACGATATTCCCCTGACCAAAGGCACGCACGAGTTGCGTCTTTATTTCGCCGAAACCGAATTCGGCCCGGGGAATCGCGGCGGGGGCGGTGAGACCGCGCGGATGTTTCACATCCAGATCAACGGGGTGGATGCGGTTCCCTGGATCGATCCGATTGCCGAAGCCGGAGGCGCCAATCGGATGCTGGTGCGAGTCTTCAAGGATGTCACACCCGCGGCCGACGGAAAACTTCACCTGGCGTTTGCCTCCCTCACCATTCCCGCTCTGGTGGGCAGACCCGCGTTCTTGAACGCCCTGGAGATCCTGCAAAGCAAGCCCGGCTTCATCCACCCGATACGCATTGTCACGCAGGATCAGCCGTTCACCGACGTGGATGGCCGCACCTGGTCCTCGGACGAGTATTTCTTCGGGGGAAGCCTCGCGTATCGCAGTGAACCGGTGGTGAATGCGCGCGACAAGGCGCTCTACCGGGGGGAACGCTACGGAAACTTCTCGTATCATATCCCGCTGGCCAAGGGAAAATTCCGCTTAACGCTGCACTTCGCCGAAACCTGGTTCGGCACGCCGGAATCGAATGAGCCGGCTCTCGGCGCGCGGCGCTTTAGTGTTTTTGCCAATGGCTCGGCGCTGCTGCAGAATTTTGAGATTGCCAAGGAAGCCGGAGTCAACCGCGAGGTCACGAAAGTCTTCGAGAACCTGGAGCCCGGGGCCTGCGGAGCTTTATGGGTGGAGTTTGTACCGCTAGAAAACTACGCCGAAGTCAACGCCATCGAAGTGGAGCAGACGGAGTAGGAGTAAAGAAGGCCCTTCCGCGCCCGGACCAAGCCCATTCTCATTTGCCGATCAGGATTTCTGTCGCGGTCGAAGAAGCTGGCACGGTCAATGTGACCGTTTTCGCCACCGCGTCGAACTTCCAATCCGCTACCGTCACTCGATTGACTGACACTTGGCGGGGCGCGCTCGAGATGCCAAAGAAAGCGAACTTGATCGCCGTCCACCAGGGTTTGTAGGTCCCCTCGATAGCTGAGGAATGCAAGCCCAAGGAATCGGGGCGCGGATCACAGGCAAATTGCATTCGTAGGAACTCACCCCGCGTGTAGGCCAGCGTGTTGCCGTCGTCCTGGTAAAGGGATCCCTGGCAATTGGGTCCGGGATAGACGGAAATCTCGAGCGGGCCTTGCGGAACCTCGTTCGTATTCTCGACCAAGGGCTCTCGCGGCAGGATGGTTCCGCCCCGCACGTAGACGGGAAGCGTGTCGAGCGGAGGGTCGACGGTCTGGACCTGACCTTCGACCGGTTGCCCGGTCCAGAAGTCATACCAGAGTCCCGCGGGCAGCTTCACGTCGTAGGGCTGGGCAAACTCGATGACTTTGGGCGCTACCAAGAGGTCCGAGCCGAACATGAACTCGTCCTCGGTGGTTTCAAAGGACGCTTCGCCGGGGAACTCTAAGAACATCGGCCGCATCAGTGGAATTCCGGTGCGCGTACTCTCCTCGATGCTGGTGTAGATGTAGGGCAGCAGGCGATAACGCGCCTCGATGTAGCGGCGGCGGATGGCTTCGTGCTCGGGACCATCCACCCAGGGTTCCCGGTTCCGGCTGCCTTTGACGCCGTGATTGCGGTACATGGGATTGAACGCGCCCAGCTCCATCCAGCGCGTCAGCAATTCGGGGGTCGGGCTGCCATTGAATCCTCCGATGTCATCGCCCGCGAAGGCGTAACCGGATAATCCCAGGTTGATCAACTGAGGAATCGAGATTCGCATGTGGTTCCAGGTGCTGCTGTTGTCGCCCGTCCAGGTGGCGGCATAGCGCTCGGTGCCGGCGTATGCCGCGCGAGTCAGCACAAAAGGCCGGAGGTCGGGCCGCAACTGCAGCATCCCTTCGTAAGTGGCGCGGGCGTTCTGCATGCCGAAGACGTTGTGGATTTCACGATGATCCGTCTTTCGGCCCTCGACGCGGTGTACGGTGTCGAGAGGCATGGTCTTATCGGCGCGCTCGAAAATCGACGGCTCATTCATGTCATTCCAGAAACCGCGGACGCCGCTCGTCACAAAGTCTGCATACAGCGAGCCCCACCACCGGCGCACCGCCTCGCGCGTAAAGTCCGGAAAAACACTGTCCCCAGGCCAGACTTTGCCCACGTACACGGAGCCGTCCGGATTCTTCACCAAATAATCGCCGGCTACGCCTTCCTCGTAAGGTTTCGATCCCGGCAATTTTGCCAAGTGCAGGTCGGTGATGACGACCAGTTGGAAACCCTCGTTCTTGAGGTCCTTCACCATCGCTTCAAACGTGGGAAATCGCTCGCGGTCAATGGTGAAGGGGCGATTGTCTTGCTGGTAGTCAATGTCGAGATAAATCACGTCGGCTGGAATCTTGCGCTTGCGGAATTCCTCGGCAATCTCGCGCACCCGCGCCTCCGGATAGTAGCTGTAGCGGCACTGCTGGTATCCGAGAGCGAATAGCGGCGGCAGCGGGATTCGGCCGACCAGGGCGGTGAAATCCTCGACGACACGCTTGGGCTCTGGTCCGTAGATAAAGTAGTAGTCCAGTTCGCCGCCATCGGCGCCGAAGGAATAGGAATCCCGTGATTCTTTGCCGAAGTCGAAACTCGTGCGATAGGTGTTGTCCAGAAACAGCCCATAAGCGGCGCCCTGTCGGGTGGCGATAAAGAAGGGGATATCCTTGTACAGGGGGTCGGTGGATTCCTGCCATCCGAAGGCGTCCGTATTCCACATGGTGAAGGCCAGGTTGCGGTGGTCGAGCGGACCCGTCTTGTCTCCCAAAGCAAAATAATGTTCGTCCTCCGGCATCGACTTCCACACGCGAAAAGCGGCACCGTTGAACGATGCCGGAAAGCCCGGCTGATCCTGTGAGATCACATTTCCTTTCAAGTCGAGAAAAAGGATGCGGAGTGGCGCTTTGAGGATTTTCACTTGCATGCTGTCGGTCTTCAGAGTCACCGCATCCGCAGACTCTTGCACCTCGACCATCGGAGGAAGCGGAAAGGCGCGGGGCAGAACCGCGAACGAATGTTCCGCTGGAAGCGTGCCCTGGGGCGCGTAGCGGACGCGCACGACGTTAGAAGAAAGGGCGACGACACGAACACGGGCCGCGCCAACTTTCAGGTCGACGCCCTGGGGTAGTACTCCCACACCGGAAACATTGCCCAGACTCTGCCAACCGGCGCTGGCCCGCAACGGTTCAAACGCCAGCAGCAGGCCGACTAGCAACAGACCTTTCACGATGCGCATAGGAACTCCGCTCACCGGATGCAGGCCGCGCACATCGTAAGAAGCGTTCTTCATGCTCGGGCCGGTATTTCGAGAGACGATCTTGTTTTCACCCCGACAAAGGTTCTTACTTTGACAAAAGGCTCTTGCGCTTCCCGCACCGTTTCGGGAGAATGGCGCGGGCGTCTCCACCGGAGCTTTTTGGAAAGTACGGGCATAATAGCAAACAAAATGCGTTGCATTATTTTTGCTGGACCTCGCCGGCGGGATTGTTCACTCGAACGGCAAAATTAAGAGCTTTTGTTTGAGCGCGTAGAAGCGACGATTTTTCATGCGAAGATCTAGACGCCAAGCCCCAGGCACCCCGTGACCCAATCCAATGATCTGACGCAGCGGCATCGGTTCCCGGTTGCCCGGATGTCACTTATTCTTGTTCTTCTTCTTCTCGCTTCGAGCCCGTCATACGCTGAGACTCCGACGAAGCCGGCGCATCCAGCCCGGCTGGCCTCGGTACCGACCGAGATTCGTATCGAATCTACGCCGTGGTGGCCAACCACGGGTTCTTCGGACCGCGAACAATACGTCGGGACTGCCGCTTGCGCAAAATGCCATGCGAACAAGGCCGCCTCACAGGTCGTGACATCGATGGCTCGCGCCGCCACCCGGGCGGCGGATTCCGAGCAGCTCAGGAGTCACCCGGACCTCTCTGTCCGTCTGGGCCCCTACCAGTACCAACTCGTGACCAAGGAAGGGAAGGCGATCTTTTCGATCAGCGATGGTACGGAGAGCACAACGAAGAACCTGGAGTGGGCCTTGGGCGACGGCAGCTTCGGGCAGACCTACGTCTATCGGGAACAGGGCAAGTACTATGAGAGCCAGCTCAGCTTTTATACCCGCCTCAACGCCTTGGACACCACGACCGGGCATATGGAACCCAAGAACCTTGAAACCGCCGCTGGGGGGCTTGCGCCGCCGGACAGCATTCGCCAGTGCTTTGCCTGTCATTTCACAGCCTCCACAACCAACAATCGGTTTGATCCCGACCGCTCGATCATGGGGGTGACTTGTGAAGCCTGTCATGGACCCGGTGCGCAACACGCCCAACTGATGACCGTAGACCCGCGGGATACAGGCGGGCTGATCATGGATCTCTCCAAACTTCCTCCAGCGGATTCAGTGGATTTCTGCGGAGCCTGCCACCGAACATCGGCGGACGCGGTCTTAACCGGCATATCGAAAATGGGAGTGATCGACGTGCGGCTGCAGCCCTATCGTTTACAGAAGAGCAAGTGCTGGGGCAAGGGCGACGCTCGGCTGACTTGTGTGGCTTGTCACGATCCCCATGTTCAAGTCGTGCGGAACGTGGCATTTTATGACACGAAATGCCTGCAATGTCATCTGCGCACAAAGGATGCCCAGGCAGTCGCGGCGCACGGGGCTGCTAGCTGCAAAGTGAGCTCGAAAGATTGTGCGAGTTGCCACATGCCAAAAATTGAGGTGCCGGGTACTCACACGACATTTACCGATCACTGGATCCGAATCAGTCCACCCGGAGCCGCATACCCCAATTAATCCGCCATGCAAAGGGAGCAGAATCATGGGGTTCGAAACTAACTTCACGAGACGGGAGCTGCTGGCGGGTGCCACGGCCGACCCGGTCGAGTGCAACCCTATTCGTTGGTTTCCCGCAGCACGACCACGTCCGAGACGTCGTGCTCCCGTAGCACGGCAATCGACTTGCCATCGGGCGACCAGCGAAATTGATTGATTTGTTCAGAAGTGAAGTTCGTGATCTGGTGGCCGGGTGTGCCATCCAAAGGTTGGATCCAGAGATTCCCCACTCCTTTGTCGACGATATCGTAGACAATCGCTTTGCCGTCAGGGCTGAATTTCGGACCTCCACTGTAGATGGACGTCGCCATAATACCCGAAGAAAAATGTGGAGCAGGAACCAGCACTCGCGGCTCGGATCCCCGACTTGCGTCCAGGTTCACGAGGACCAGCTGAGAATGGGACTGGCGCGTGTCCCGGTCAAGGGTTATCGCAACTATCATTAAGGTTTGGCCATCCTGAGAAAAGTCCATGGTCCCGAGATATTCATAGGCGTGAGGAATCTTGCTTCCGGGAACCACTTGAGGCGGACCATCACCTCGCGCGGGCACTCGCATCAACGTGACTAGGTTATCGAGATAGTAGATCCATTTTTGATCGGGCGAGCAGGCAGGCGCACTGTTGGCGGTTCCTTTGCCGATCTGCACCGGGTTGGAGCCGTCAGGGTTGATTTTCCAAATTGTGTTTCCATCTGTGCCCGCCCGGAAGGACCAATCGACCAAATACAGGTCTCCACAACGGGTCAGATTCCGGATCGCGGCGCTCGGGTCGCTAACCAGTGTTCCTCGGGTTGCGCCATCGGGTCCCACTCGCAGCAGATTTGAGCCATCCGAAACCACTAGGTCCCCATCCGACGTCCAGTCGAATGCGCGTACATTGTCGATCTTGGAACCGATCACCTCGGTCCCGGTGAGGCTGTGACTGGGGATGATGTGCAAAGTCCGCGTGCTCTTCACTTGAACAGTGGCGGCGCTCTTTCCGTCGGCTGACAGCGTCAAGCCTGAATAATTGTTCGTATCCCGCGTTACCGGTTCGACTCTGCCGCCGCGGCTCGAAACCACGCCGATTTGTCTGCGCTCGGAGTTCGGCCCTTTCTCTGAAAACTCAACCATCAGCCGGTCGCCGTCGGGAAGCCAGTTTAAGCCGTATAAAAACGTCTTCGGGTATTTTGCCGTTGGACCCAAACGTCTCGCGGGCACGTCGAAATCCTTGATGACTTCGCTTTCGCCGAACCTGCCGTAGGATAACGCGATCCTCTCCCCGTCGCCCGACCAGGCTGCATATCGCGGAATATCATTGTTGTCGCCGTCGGGCATTTTCTGGCTGAGCAGGGTCGTTTCATTGCTGCCATCAGCATTGGCCGACAAAAGGAGAGAAGTTCCGATCTCCGGATCGTTGCCACGAAGGTAGGCAATCTGCCGGCCGTCTGGGGAGAAAATGACATTGCTGTCCACATCCCGCGCTACCAATTGCGGGACTCCGCCCAGCACCGGCAGGCGGTACACTATCGGCCCGGCGCCGACACTCTGGCGGAAATAGATGTAATTGCCGTCCGGCGAAAAGCTGAGACTCCGGTAGACTGTCGCCGCTGGAGCCATTATCTGAGTGTCGCTTGCCGTGAGAACATTGCGCAGCCACAGGCTTTCCTGACCGTTGTCGTTCTGCGCATTCACAATGTACTTACCATCGGGAGAAATTGCGGCGGCCGCTGCTTTGCCCGTATTGGTAATCTGATTGATAGTAAAATTTCGAAACGGCTCGCCACTGTTGCGGCCAAGAACAGAGTAAAGGCCAAATCCTGCCGCCACCAGCAAAGCGATCAATCCGGCGACAACGATAGCTGTTTTATGTTGCCCGATGACTGCGGAAATTCCCGAATTTTGAGCGGATGTCACCGACGCCGGCGCGGTTCCCGAAGTTGAGTCGCGTTTCACCCGCTGAAGGTCGGCACGCATCTCGGAGGCGTGCTGGTAGCGCAGGTTGCTCTCCTTCTCTAAAGCCTTGTGGATAATGTCTTCCAGCTTGGGCGGTATATCCGGGTTCAGGCGTAACGGAGGCAGTGGGGCGCGATTCAGGATCGATTCGAAGATCAGCGCCGAGGTGTCGCCGCGAAAGGGCAGCGTTCCCGTGGCCATCTCATACAGCACCGCGCCGAAGGAGAACAGGTCAGTGCGGGGATCGATTTCCCTGCCTCTGACCTGTTCTGGCGACATATAAGCGACCGTTCCCAAGGCTTGCCCCGGACTGGTGAGATGCTCGTCTAAGGCGATCGTGGGCGCAGACAGCCCGGCCCCTGTACTCAGCTGCATCGAGACTTTCGCCAGGCCGAAGTCCAAGACCTTGGCAATTCCGCGGCTGGTGACGAAGATGTTGGCGGGCTTTATGTCGCGATGGACGATGCTTTTTGCGTGCGCGGCATCGAGCGCATCGGCGATTTCGATTCCCAGCGACAACAGGGTTTCGATTTCCATGGGACGCCCAGCGATACGGTGCTTCAGCGTCATCCCGTCGAGAAACTCCATGGCGATGAAGGCGTGGCCGTCTTCCTCACCGATGTCGTGAATGGTGCAGATATTGGGATGATTCAGCGCCGAGGCCGCCTGCGCTTCGCGCTGAAAGCGCGCCAGGGCGTGTGGGGCTTGAGCGAGGTTTTCGGGCAGAAACTTAAGGGCGACGAAGCGATGTAGGCGGACGTCTTCCGCTTTGTAGACGATACCCATCCCGCCGCCGCCCAACTTCTCGAGGATGCGGTAGTGTGAGATGGTTTGACGAATCATGAGCGCGGCAGAAACCTCAGGTGGCCGTATGTTAGGGTGCTGCTATACGGAAGTCAAAGCGTCACACTGTTCGGGGTGCAGGACATAGGTCGCGAGGATGGGCGAAAACGGTGCCGCTGAGGAGTTCTCCACGCCGGGGGCATTACTCGACCCCGTCTCCATACGTGTCCAAGTACCGAAGTATGGCTGTGGCAACTGCATCGGGTGCCTCCCGGTGAGGAAAGTGGCCGGTGCCGTCCAGAAGCAAGCGTTGGTTCGGTTGAGTCGACAGGCAGTGGGTGTATCGTCGGCCACCCTTGCCTTTACCGGATTATGGCAAGGGTACCCATCGTCCACGCACCATCGCGAAAAACAACCGGGAGGGCCCTTGTGCGGCGTGTTGAATTTGGGCGGACCAGAGTCAGCTTTAGCGGCGCCGAATCCTCATCGCCCATGTCGACGATTCGCAGGAAGAGATTTCACTAGGTCCCCACAGCCGCTGCGAAATATCCCCTTGCCACATTGATCCAGCGTTTCGCAGCGGCAGTTTTGCATCATCTTTTTCAAAAGGCGCCGAACTGCCTTTATGCCGTCCATCAAATTGTCGAGTTCCGCGAGTTTTCGTTGGGACAGCTGCTGCCAGCGATCCGAAGCCCGAGTGACGCTGCCGAAGCCGAAGAACAACTGTCGGATTTCGTCCAACGTGAAACCGAGTTGCCGCGCCCGCTGAATGATTGCCAGTCGATAAAGCGCCGTCGTGTCGTAGCGTCTTTGTTTACCTATGCGTTGTGCGGGCGGGAGCAGCCCGATCTGTTCGTAGTAGCGAATCGCGGACGGCCGAAGTCCGACCTGGCGTGCTACTTCAGAAATGTACAGCTGCGGCATGGCGGCATTCTAGAGCACTCCCTTTGGTTACGGCCACATCGAAGTTCGCTCGCGAGGCTGGCCGGAAAGATCGGGCCTAAGCGACCTGGGTGCCACACGTCCGAGCTCCCCGCCCGGGTCTCGGCACGCAAGCTCGAAGCCTGATTTCGAATGTGGAAAACAATGCTTGACTTAAAGTCAGCTTGAAGTTGTACGGTGTTAGTGCGGGCTGGCAGTGCTGGAAATGTCGGCCCCCAGAGAGGTGTTTCATGAAATTATCGCACTGGTTGCTGGCGCTTTCACTCCTGCTGGTCGGCAGCGGCACGGCACGCCCGCAATTCAACAAGCCGACGCCGATTCGCACGGTTGGCCAGGCGCTCGACTTCTGGGTCACCAACACCGAAAATCGAGTGGTTTCGGCCGCCGATGCCATGCCGGCGGAGAAATATTCCTTCGCGCCCACCGCAGGCGAGTTTACTGGCGTCCGCACCTTCGCCCAGCAGATCAAGCACTTGGCCGCCAACAATTACCGCATGGCCGCTTACATCTTCAACCAAGCCCCCACACCCG
>PKYX01000048.1:0-3786 GCA_003132825.1 Acidobacteriaceae bacterium | reverse complement strand
TGGAATATCTGCGTATGAACGGGATTGTCCCCCCAGCAAGCCGCTGAACACGCTAGAGAAAAAGAAGGTGAGAATCCAGGAGACTCAAATCATGAAGAGACGAGACTACATTGTACCGATCGTAATGGGACTTGCGTTCGCATTGCCCCCGACACTTGTGTCGGCAAGAATATCCGCAGATAAGTCGGTTAAGAGTTGCGACGATGATAAGGCCGGGACCGGCAATTCAACTTTGACCCACGAAACCGCTTTTGTCTGCGATCGCCTGGCGCTCAACCGCGAAGCCAGGAGACGGCACTTTGTCGAACTCGGTCCGGCACTGCGCGGTTTGAAAAAGCAGGTGCGAGAGTTGTCAGATGGGTATGAATTTCAGTTTCCGTCGGACCCCAAGACGATTGCTATGGTCGCAGAATGGGCAGCAGGTGAACGGTTATGTTGCCCATTCTTCGACATCCAACTTCGCATGGAACGCGAAGGTGGGCCGTTCTGGCTGAGGCTTACCGGAGGAAAGGGGATCAAGCAGTTCATCAGGGCCGACGGGGCGGCATGGATAAGGCAGTAAGCCTTTTGCTTTCATGAGCTTGAGGGGTTGGCCATGGTTGATCGGGGTGCTTCGAAAGGGATGAGTCGAAAACGGGACTCCTGACACGCTGGGGGGACAGAGCGGCTGTCCCTATCTCAAGTTTTCCCGAGTAAGTAGATACCGGACCAGGGTCGCGAACCTTGGCCGTGGTTCGATGAGGGCAACGCAGCCATCAGGCGGAAAACGAGCGTGAGCCGATGAAAGCCCGCCGCAGTTTTCGGGCAGAGACCGTACCTCCAGCGGTGTCCATCCGTATGGAATGAGGAAATCCGGGCCCTCCTTGGGGCCGAACTTAAACGAAGGACCGCTTGCGCTCAGTTGCGACATCGTTTTTTTCTGCCCGATGCGGAGAAGTCCCGGCGAAACCAAGTCTACAATCCAAGGCCGAAAACTGGGAGCATCGGCAAGGTCTATGGCGAACGCGCCGACTTCCGCTGCGCTAAAGTAGATGAGGAGGCCCTCAGTGACCACGAGAGCCCTTTTCCCTAGCGACGCTAGCCGCGCAAATAGTTCCCGCCGGGCGCTCACATCAGACAGGTCCGCCCGAAGGCGTTGCAGTTCGCACACCGGTTTCTGTTCGCGCAGGATTTCCTGTTTGTAGTCAATGACGCCGGGCAAATCGACTTCCACCCATCTGAGCCCCGGAGGCAGCTTCATCCGGTAAGGTCGTGCATCGAGCCCGCCGCAAGATTCACGACCAAATCGACTCCTTGTTGAATCTGTTCAGCGATGAATTGGTCGTATTGGTAAGTGCGCATCACAAGCGTCCATGCCATCTTGTCGGCGGAAGGGTTTGCCCGGGCAATTTGCTCTCCGTGATCGCCTGCCAGTTGTCTCGCGAGGGATCGTGAAAAATGGTGTCAGCGCTCGGACTCGCGAGCGCGAACAAACGCGACCATGTACGCTGTGTCCGAGATGTTTCGAACTAGCGGTCGGGTGTTTGACTCTGGTTCACGGTTTGTGCTTTTGCAATGATTCAGCGGACCTCCGCTCTGTGGGAATGAGCCTAAGTCCGGACAGTTCTTCTGTGCAACGAGAAGATATCGCAATGGGCATCGCTAAAGGTTTGAAAAGGTGAGATGGCACACACAAATTCGGATTGTTGCGGGGTTCGCGGAAGTTGCTGAAAAGGAAAGTTTGGTTGCCGGGGGATTTGAACCTCCGACCTCCCCGACCCAGACGCGCGCAGCACGATTGGGAACTACTGAAACTTGCCAGTGCCTTGGACTTGGATTCTTCGGGATAGGATTATCGTGCTCAGGCAATTTAGTGTACAGCCTGCGATCTCTCGGAAATAAAATCGTCACGGCATTGTTTCGCGGCTGAGAGCACCTCGGCAAACTCTGGAGTGCCTCGCATCCTCGCCCACAGGGAATCGTTCTGCAACCCCGCGTAGGGGCAAAAGTGCCCAGAGATCGAACTCTTAATCAACTGCAAGGCTAGGTCTTTCTGCCCGCAGAAAAGAAAGTCGCCCGCAACCACGTAACGGGGTTCGGGATCGGGATCGGCGAGCAAGGCGGCGCCTTCTTCCCGGAAGAGCGACTTCGCGGACGACCGGTTTTCAATGCACGCGGCCATCGCCCCGAAGCCGAAGGTGTGGATATCCTTGAATTTCTCGGCGATTTCCTTCGCCTGCGCTAATTTTCCATCCCGAAGGTAGTGCCGCAGGGTGTTGTCAGATGCCCATACCGATCCGGCATCGAGCTGAATAAAATCCATCGCCCGGGAGTAGCTACCAAGTTGGTCGAACGTGAACGAGCACGACCGCAACATGAAGTTCCCGGGATCCAGAGACAAAGCAGCTTCACACTCGTGCGCGGATTCCTCGACGGCCCCGCCATAGCGAAGGACGTAGGCTAGAGCGAAGTGAGCTTCAGCTTTCTCTGGGTGCCTCGCCACTAGCGCCTCTGCGTCCAGGTAGGCCTTGGCCAGCTCACCTTGTTCGACCCGGTTGGTGATCAGCCACGCAACCGCAGGGATATAGTTGGGATCAAGGGAAATTGCCCGTTCCAGGGCCGCGTCCGAGCGCTTGCGCATTGCCTCGCCGCCATTCGAATAGGCCGCATCGTAATGGTAACGAACTCCGAGGTAGCCCCAGGCGGGCGCGTAGGTGGGGTCCAATCCCACGGCGCGCTCCAGCATGGCCATAGCATCTTTGTTGGGAGAAGGATCATGCGGCAGCGCGATACTGCGGAGATAGAGATCGTATGCTTCTTCGTTCTTTGGATGTGTGCCAGCGTCGTCTGAGTCCGTCCCAGCGCCAAGAGCAGGGACTAATCCCTGGCGAACACTCGCCGTGATCTGGCTCCGCATGGCAATCAGGTCCGGGGCGGCGACGGTCATGGTGTCGCGCCAAAGTGTACGGTTGTCTGCGACGTCCACGGCTTCCAGAGTAATCTGAATCTGCTCGCCCTCCTTCATATAGTGTCCGGTGACCACGTCCGTCACATGCATGGCGTGGCCTGCTTCCTGCAAGTCGAGGGTGGGAGAGTCGTACTTGCTGGTGGTAGCGAATGGGCGGATCGATAGCGAACGAACGTAACTTAGCGCGGTTGCGATTTCGTCGGCCAAAGCGAGGCGCAGGAAATCTACATCCTTATCAGAGCCGACGTTCTGTAAGGGAAGAACGGCGACGGCCCTCTGGCTGGGGGTGACCACAGCCGGTGCGGAGCGCTGCTTCACCAACCAAAACAGAGCAACCAGCACCACGACTGCGGCAAGTACTCCGGCGATCTTCGCATAGGGCCGATCCTGCATCGCAGCCGCGGGCGCTATGTCTGCGGCTGCGGCGGCCGACGCCGATGATGACGACGGTGACTGCGATGGAACCATCGCCCCGGATGAGCCGGATGCCGACGAGGGTCTTTGTGTAGCCTGAGAACCGATTTCCTGTACGCCAGCCACCGGCCCCGAACTAGCTCGTGCGCCTTGTCGCGACTCCGTTTCCCGTCTCAGCCGCTTTAGATCGGCCCGCATGTCCGCGGCGTGTTGATATCGCAGCTCGCGGTCTTTTTCCAGCGCCTTGTTGATGACGTCTTCCAACTTGGGCGGAAGGTCAGGGTTCAGGCGCACCGCCGGAACCGGATCACGATCCAGAATTTCGTGGGAGATCACTCCCGAGCTTTCACCGCGGAAGGGCAGCGCACCGGTGGCCATTTCATACAACACCGCCCCGAAGGAAAACAGATCGCTCCGCGCATCCA
>PKYX01000313.1:241-9999 GCA_003132825.1 Acidobacteriaceae bacterium | reverse complement strand
CACCGATAACGATCGCGACGAATCGGCCCCAGTTCATAATGCTTTCCTGGCTAGAGAGCGGCTTTGCCACCAGTAGTAAAACTCACATTTCCCCACACTCGAAAAATGCCGGCGAGCATGATTCTGCCGCCGATACTGCTTTCTCGTTTCTATACGATTGATTTCCTTCTCCTTAATGGTGGCAAAGCCGCGCGGAGGTTGCAGCTACTCNNCGATTGATTTTCCTTGTCCTGAATGGGGGCAAGCCGGGCGGACGTTGCCAGCTACTCCTCATGTCCGGCTCGACCTTCAGAAGACCGCATGGCGAACAAATAGCGAATACGATAAATTGCCACCCTGGCTCCTAAAGCCTGCACCGTCGTAGTGCACGATCTGAACGACACCGCGCACCCGCTCGATGTGGCCGCGGAAACGCTCTACGAAGCAGACAAAAGGCTTTTCTATCGCGGCGCGGTCCCTACATCGTGCTAATCCGGATGTAGCGCCTCAAATCGGAAAACGAGGCTATGAACCCATAGCCTCCGATTACCCAACCGGCTGCTCCGAGAAGCAGTGCGCCGGTACCGGCGACCTTAGTCAAGGTCAGGAGTGCATTTTTCACCACGACCTCCGATCGGTCAGTCCTTTGGATTTGTCAGCAGCGGATAAGGAATCCCGAACCCGTCAAACATTGCGAGCCGCTCCATCGTCGGTGAAGGTTGCTTGTTCTCATGAACTTGAATTATAAGTGACACGTCTGACCATGATGGGCCCTGCGCGGGTAACCCGGTGCGATCCCCGCCTTTTGAGGCCTGTTCCGCCACTAGGACGGTCGGAGCTCGCCCGTGGGGAAGGTTGCCGCGTTCAGCGCAACTCTCGGGTTGGTTTGCGTCCGAAAAGCTGAAACCGACCAAATTTGGGGCCCCCATGGTGGTCGGCAGCAGCAGAGATGGCATCTATAAGACGGGATCTACAATAAAGTTGCGGAGGGGCTTATGAACACAATGAATGTCGTAGGAACCGCCCGAGAGGTCGTGACTACCCTCGGTCTCGTAGTCGGGACCGCGACCCTGTTAGTGGCAGCGTACTTCTTTTTGAGATTCCTTCCCGATCTACGGCGCTACATTCGGATCAGCACGATGTAATCGGGATATCAACCGGGCCGCAATACGACCGGGCGGCGCCCACCACCGCCGTTGCCGCCGAGGTCTGGATTCCTCCTCAAGGTGCACCCGTTCGTCCAAACTTGTAGGTGACGTTGATGCTAGCGTAAGACGGTATACGCACGCCGACGACTTCCTGGAGGGTGGAAGGATAAAAGCTTTCGGTGGTTTGGCCGCTGTAACCGCTCGCGATGAGGAAATTCACGCCAGCGTCCAGGCGGCCATTCAAAAAGGGCCGAACTACCGCGCCGCGAAATTCTTTCACCGGCGTTCCGGTGCATTCCGCGTTGAGATTTAGGGGATCGCATCCGGTCCCCAAGGGCTTCGTGGCCACATATTCAAACTCCCCTTTCGCCTCGAGGCGAAAAGGCAACCTCTCGACGGTCCCCAGCAAATCGCCGATGGTTCGGGGCGCTTCCGGAGTTGGGTCTCCGGAATCGAGATCTCGGGCGTCAGCTTTGGAAAAGCTTGCCTGAAGCGACCCCAATCGAAAGTTGCGCCGCACGGCAATAACCATGAACCGAAGGCGGCTGGGTCCTTGGTCAAACTGAAGGCCGGTATCGGGATCAATCTTCGCGAACTCAGCACTGCTGGTGACATGGCCGAGCGTAAGTCGCACGTCCGTCTTATGAATTGTCCGGCTGGCTACCAGTTGATACGAATGTGACGTGGCCACAGGCGTGCCCTCTGTGGTTCCGGTACCGATTCTAGGGTCCTCGGTAAAGAAGGCCTCCCCGAAGCTGACTGAGATCAAGGGAGCGTACCAGGACTCTTTGGGAAGAAACGAGATCGTGGCTTTTGGTGAGTTCACTCCCACCCATTTCTGAAAGGAATTCTGCGGATGCAGCAAATCGTCGTTATCGAAACCAATCTCATCGCGGCGCCAGCCCAGGTAGTAGCGAAAGTATCGAGCGACAGCGCCTTCTCCGGCGATGTACGGCGTCAGCGACCCGATGGTGACGTTATTTCCATCCACCGGCGTGAATGGCCCGTAGTAGCTCGGATCGCTGGGCGCGAAGAACCCGTAACGATCGAGATCATCGCGTCGCGGCGCCTCGCGCTCGTAGTCGAAGCCGCCCAACAATGAAAGATATTCGGCAATCCGGTTCAGGTAATTTGCGCTGCCGCCGACCACCGTGCGGAACTCGCTCTGCCGGATCAGGCCCTGTCCGAAATCCGAAAACAAGGAAAGATTGTAGGTGCGGAAGAAACCGGAGAACTGCAATTGCTGGCGGTTACTCAGCTGCCAAAGGTCGTTCAGGGCCACTAGCGCCGTATGGGTCTGATCCTTCTGTCGGGGATCGATGGTGTCGCCGACATTCGGGAAATCCGCATCGCCCGGGTTGGGCGCGAATAGGGGTACCAGCCCGGGAACATAGGATTGACCGTAGTATCCGATTCCAAGCAAGCTGATTCGATGTTCGCCGAGGTGGAAGACTCGTTGGGCGTTCCCCTTATATTGTTGGCGATGTTCCAGCCGGTCGAGAAAGCCGTTTCCCAAGGAGCCTTCAAAGATCATCCAGGATTCAGGGGTCGGGCTGATGCCGGCCACAACATCGAGGTCCCTCGGGTCACCGGTCAGGGTGAGGAAAGGATCAAGGCGAGAACGGAGCCCGTAGGTCGCCGCCAGGTTGACCGAGTGATTTCCTTCGCGAACGTTGAACGCCCCGCCATCGATCTGGACACTCTCCAAAACTTCCGGAATTAATATGTTGGGGTCGGAGTAGCCGTTTCCATGCGCGTTCGCGGAAAGATTGTTGGGAACCAGATAACCGCCCACGGCGACAAACTGCGCAATCGGTTCGCCATGATCGCCGGCCACGCCGGGCGCGAAGTACTGGGGAGCTTTTATGCCGCTCGATGCGGTTTCGATGGGATATCCGGGAATGGACACTGGCGCCCCGGGCCGACCCGGATTGGCGTCGAGCAGGTCCTGCCGAACAAAGACCCGCTCCCCGGGATCGGGAGAGAGAACATCCGACTCGTTCACATCGGCGGTCACCGTGATGTTCTCGATCCGGGATGCAACTTGGCCCATGCTGATTTCAATGGCCGAATTGCCGCTTGCACGCACTGTCACTAGGCGGCTGACGGGGCGAAATCCGGCGGCCGTAACTTTAACGACGAACTCACCCACCGACCCGATCTTTATCCGGAATTCTCCATCCGGCCCGGTAGTTGATTCCGCCAGAACTTGGTTATGTGCCAGGAGTTCGACCACCGCCCCTGCCAAGGCATTCCCCTGGGGATCAACCACGCGGCCTTTTACATAGATCTCTTGAGCCAAAACGGCCGAGGAAGGGAACAGTAGGCACAGAATGACGATCTTCCTCCAGGCCATTCCAGGTTCCTTTCCTGCTACCGGGGGCAGCCGCTTCCAACCGCCATCGTTTCCTCGAGGAGTATGGGTTTCGGGGTCATCGCCTGGGTCGGGTGGCGGTTACCAAACCAGAATGAGTCGACCGCAGGCCGCGTTGGTGGTAAAGCGAAGAGTTACGATCGCCAGACGTTAGCAGATCAGGTCTCGATCGATCGCTATGCCGATAGGGCTTAGATCAGCCATTTCTCGCTCTCTTAGTGCGGCGTCCAGTGGGGGCTGGCCGTGAACAGCCCGTCGACGAAGCCGATTTGGACCATGACGAAGAGGCCAAAGGCTACGCTGATCAACCCTGAGGCCACGCCCAACCCATGATGAAAGTTTGTGAACCGCTTGCCAGTGTAGGCAATTGGCGCTCCGATGATCATCGTGATCAGCAGCATCCCGGCAATCGTTCCGACCCCGAAGACCAGGAGGTAAACAATCGCCCACCGGGGATCCCGAATGGTAGTCAGAACCAACAGGGCGACGGCGGCAGAGCCTGCGAGGCCGTGCACGATTCCGACGGCCAGCGGGCGAAGAATCTGATACAGCCCGACTCTCTCGAGCGCTGTTTGCAACCTACCTTGCGGCTTCTGGTCTAGGTGAAAGTGCGCCTCTGGGCCGTGGCCATGAATATGGGTGTGTACGCTCTCGCCATGCCGGTGGGCATGCGAGTGTAGAATCCCGCGGGCGTCATGGCCCGGCGTGAACCGGTCGGTGACCCACTGCGTGACCCCGGTCAGATTCATCACCCCCAGAAATACCAGCATGAGGCCCACTGCCAGCTCCATGCTGAGGCCCATGCGAGGCGGAATGACCACGTTGTAGAGAATGATCGCCGCGCCCACGAGCAGGATTGTGATGGTGTGGCCGAGGCCCCAAAGTATTCCGATCAGACCCGCATGCCGGATGCTCCGCTGCCGACTGACGATCGTAGTAACCGCAATAACGTGGTCGGGATCGGTGGCGTGGCGAATTCCCAACAGGAAGCCTAGGCCAATCACCGTCAGCAGGTTGAACATGGGATCCTTATTTGAGCTCGTCGACTGCCAGGTTGTTCTGAGATGCGGTTCCGGCTCAGACTGCAGCCGAGCCTACCTCAGTCAAATAGGTGCCGAGCCATTCCAGATATTCTTGCATACCTTCGCCGGTCTTTGCCGAAACCCGCAAAACCGGTATACCCGGCCGCACCGCCTGGATGTTGCCAAACGCCGCCTCCCAGTCGAACTCCACGGCAGAGGCCAGGTCGGTTTTGGTGACGATGACGACGTCAGCACTATGGAAAATCGTGGGGTATTTCAGCGGCTTGTCTTCTCCCTCTGTCACCGATATCAGAACCAGGCGAAGGTCCTCTCCCAAATCATAAGAGGAAGGACAGACCAGGTTGCCGACGTTTTCAATGAAAAGGTAATCCAATTGGTTGAGGTCCCAATCCTCAAGGGCTTTGTCCACCATGGCGGCTTCGAGGTGACAAAGGGTTCCGGTGGTGATCTGTTTGACCGGTGCCTGACTGCGAGCCAGCCGGACAGCGTCATTCTCGGTGGCCAGATCGCCTACCAAGGCGGCCACCCGGTAGTTCGGGCGAAGCAGAGTCAGAGTTTTTTCCAGGAAGGCAGTCTTCCCCGAGCCCGGGCTCGAAACCAAGCTGACAGCGAACACTCCGGCGGCGCGAAACCGGCCGCGAAGACCTCGGGCCACGACGTCATTCTGCTTCAAAACATTCTTGCGAACTTCGACCAAACGGGGTTCTCGCGTCATTCCAGTATCTCCAGTGCCACCACCTGCAGTTCCTTGCCCTGCACGACTTCGGGTGTCGGAGTCCCACATTCCGAGCAGCAAAACCACTGCACCGAACTGAGGCTCCGCTGCGCCTGGCAGTTGGGACAAAAAACGATGACCGGAACATCCTCGAAGATCAGGCGTGAGCCTGCGAGGCAGGTGTCCTCGCAGGCCATTTCATAGGATGAGAGTAGAGCTTCTTTCACCACTCCGGCCAGGGCGCCGAGTTTCAGATGTACCGCGGTGATGCGTCCCCCGCGGTGCTCGATTTCTTCCTGCGCCAGCTCGACGATGCTCATGGCGATCGAAAGCTCATGCATAGGTTGGCTCGATGGCATATTCGCCGGGCCGCCGGAGGGCGTCGAACCGACCGAATGCCGTCAGCGCGGCTTGTCCGAGACTGATACCACCATCGTTTGGAGGGACGGCGTGGTTTGTCCAGATCTCCAGACGGCCGCCGGCCAGGAAGGATTTCAAATCCTCCAGCAGCAACTCGTTCTGGAAAACTCCTCCCGAGAGGACAACCGTGTCCAATCCGCGATTTCGAGAAATTACATGCAGGGCGTCCCCGAGACCCTGAGCGATCCCCCGCTGGAAAGCGCACGCAATCTCCGGGACCTCGCGGCCGCGCAGCCGGTCCCGAATGAGCGCCTGGAGCAGGGGCCGGAAATCCAGTTCTTCGCCGTTGAAGGGGAAAGGATAGGCTTGATTCCCGGGTGCGCTCCGTGCCCGTTGCTCGAGCCACATGGCGGCCTGCCCTTCGAAAGTAACCTCTCGGACAAAACCGAGCAGCGCCGCCGCCGCATCGAACAGCCGCCCTGCCGAAGTGGTGGCGAAGCTGCGGACATCCTTGCGGACCAATTCGAGAGCGTTCCGGTAGCGCGCGGGAAAAGCAAAGGGTGGGGCGGTGAAATCGGGGACATCGTCGAGCTGCGCCAGGAATCCGGCGGCCGCTTGCACCGGGAATTCGGCGGCGGCATCCCCACCCGCGAGCGCCGCCTGGCGCAGATGGGCGATGCGCTCGAAGCCTTCTTGTAGGCTTCCCGCAAAGATCTCGCCCCCCCAGATGGTTCCGTCATCTCCGTACCCCGTGCCATCGAAGCTGACCCCAAGGACCCGCTTGCTCCATTCGCTGCGTTCGGCGAGCACGGAGGCCACATGAGCGCGGTGATGCTGCACGGCATGGATTTCCGCACCGGGCAGGGTAACGGCATGCGCGGTGGATGCGTATTGGGGATGGAGATCGTGGACGATCACCAGATCATTCCAAGCGACCTCGTACATCGAGACTAGGTCGTGAATGGTTTCCTCGAAGGCGCGCAGTGACTGATAGTGATCGAGGTCCCCGATGTGTTGGCTGACGAACGCCTGACCGTCGACCACCAGGGTGACCGTGTTCTTCAGGTCGGCACCGACCGCCAGCAGGGGAAGGGCGGTGGGGAGAGTCGTCGCGGCGCCGGGGGCATACCCGCGGGCGCGACGCAGCAGGGTCGGTCCGAATACACCGGCGCGCGCCACCGAATCGTCGATGCGGCGAGCAATGGGACGTTGTCCGACCAGAAATACATCCGCTATTCCGGAAAGACGTTCTCGAGCGTCACTGTCTTCATAGGCGATCGGCTCGCTCGAACGGTTGGCGCTGGTCATGACCAGCATTTCCGGCGCGCCGCCGTCAAACAGCAGGTGGTGGAGCGGAGTGTAGGGCAGCATCACTCCGAACTCGTTGTTTCCGGGAGCGATTCCAGGGAGGTCGAGCTTCGCCCGAGCGAGCACGATGGGACGGCCGACCGAGATCAGCAAGGCTTCCGCTTCGCTCGACAGTTCGACCAAAGCCTGCGCCACGGCGACATCTTTCGCCATCAGCGCGAAAGGCTTTTCTTTCCGGAACTTGCGTTCCCGCAAAGCCGCGACGGCCCGAGGATTGCGGGCGTCACATGCCAGATGGTACCCGCCCAGGCCCTTGACGGCCACGATCTTTCCCTCGGCCAGCAGCCGAGCAGCGGCTCGAATATCGCCGTCTTTTCCATCCGCGGTTCGACCTTCCCCCTGCAAGAGATAGCCGGGGCCGCAGGCCGGGCAGGCGACGGGCNNTGGTGGTGTTCGGCCGGTCGTAAGGCAGACGCAACAGCACGGTGTAGCGGGGTCCGCAATTGGTGCAATTGATGTAGGGGTAGCGGTAGCGCGCATCGGCGGGATCGAACAATTCTTTCAAGCAATCGTCGCACACCGGCAGATCGGGGGAAATGCGCACGCTCGGATGCTCGCGATGCTCGCTGTGGCGAATCGTGAACTCGCCGAGGCCCAGGGGTTCGGCCGGCTCGATTTCCATTTCGACGATTTGGGCCGCCGGTGGCAGTTGACTCTTCAGGCTATGAACAAAAGCTTGGAGCCCTCTTTCTGCCCCCTCCAGGTGGATTTCGACCCCGGCTTCCGCATTCAGTACCCAGCCCCCGAGCGAATGGGCACGCGCCAGGCGATAGACGAAGGGGCGAAACCCAACGCCTTGCACAACTCCGCGGACCCGAATGAAACATGCGCTATCCATGGCGATTGGCTATGGTTATTCGAGATCGACGATGCAACTCCGGCCCTGCCAGCCGACCTGGACGACACGGCCATCCTCGACCAGCAAAGGGACGTTGCGCTGGCCGCGAGCGAGAACGCGCAGGCGGCCGCGGGCCGCGGGATCGGATTCGACGTCATATTCCACAAATTCCGAGCGCTTCCATTCCAGCCACTCCCGCATTTCGCTGGTGTGGGGGCAGTGAGCGGAGCCATAGAGTTCAAGCCTGGCCATGGCCGAGCACCTCGAGCGATTCGCGAATGACGTGGTAGATCGAAGCCTGGGCTTCTTGAATGCGCGGGATGTAGTCCGAGCGCACGACGATGGGAAAATCAGCCAGGCCCCGGCGCTTGATTTCGCCGCCGTCGTAACCTACCAGGGCCACGGTCAGCAGCTTTCGTTTACGGGCTTCTTCGAGCGCCATGATGATGTTGCGCGATCCGCCGCTGGTCGAAATGCCGACCGCAACGTCTTCCGGGCGGGCCTGTGCGATCAATTGGCGAAGAAAAATGGCCTCGGTACCAATGTCATTCGCGACCGCGGTGATATTGGCGGGCTCGAGAGCGAGCGAAACCGCCGGGACGGGGCGAAAGCCGGACGGAGGAAGCACGCAATCAATGGCAAAGTCGTTGGCGTCTGTCGCCGAGCCGCCGTTGCCGAAGACGATGAGTTTGCCGCCGGCGCGCAGGCGATCATAAATCCCCAGCGTCGCGTTACCGATTTGCTCGGCTTCTTCTCGGGCGACCTGCCGGCGCAGTTCGGCATCCTCGTGCACCTTGATCAGGATGGAAGCTGCGACCTCGGCGACCAGGCCCGGAGTGGACTGCTTCTCGGTGCCGAGAAATGGGTAGAGAAATCCCGCCTCGCCCACGTCATGGCCCAGTTCACGATGTTCAAAAAAGACATGCACGGTTTCCCAAAGCACATGGTAA
This sequence comes from Acidobacteriaceae bacterium, assembly GCA_003132825.1. GTDB lineage: Bacteria > Acidobacteriota > Terriglobia > Terriglobales > Acidobacteriaceae > PALSA-270. Next base: position 1,224 of record PKYX01000313.1, on the reverse strand, counting down.
AGAATCTCCACCATCTCCTGATGCATGAACGGGTCCGGGGTGGCCGCGTCCACCCCGTAGGAGGCTTCGGCCCCAGGCAGAGCAAAGGTCATCGCCCCTTGACCATGCGCCTCCCGGAGGGCCGCCCAGACTTCAGGATCGCCCTCCGGCGGACCGAACCCCATCACGATGTCGGTGGGCTGAAGTATGGCTTCGAGCCACGGCCGAAACAGTATGGAGAGGTCGAGCGCCGGAAGAGCGCGCTTGCCCACAATCACGGGATGAACGAATTCTACCGATACATGCTGCGCGTCGGTGGCATAGGGACCGCGCCCGAAGGCCAGCAGGCGGCCTCCGCTGAGAAAACGTTCGGACATGTCACGGCACGCTTCGGCCAAACGCGGCGCTTCGCGGGAGAAAAACCGCTCGAACAGTGGGTTGCGCTCGAGCAGCCGCTCTTCCACCTGACTGGCGAGTTCACATGCGGTTGCCATACATTCGGTTGCTTCAACAGATTCGTGGCAAGGGATCGCCGACCAGCATATCTACGATTCGGCTGCCCCCGTAAAGGGTTGTCACCAGAACCGTGCCCGCCGGCTGTTCCCGAACTTCTCCGATGACCTGCGCTTCGCTTCCGCCCGGCGCCAGGCTCAGAGCATTGATCGCGGCATCGGCGTATTCGGGGGAGACGACCGCCAGAAACTGGCCCTCATTCGCAATATGAAGCGGATCGAGCCCCAGCAACTCACACGCGCCGCGGACCGCATCGTGCACCGGGATCTGGTCTTCGAAAAGAACCATGCCCAAGCCGCAGTCGCGCGCCAGCTCGTTTAACGAGGTCGCCGCCCCCCCCCGGGTGGGATCGCGCATCCAGCGGACTCCGGGTCCAGCGGCCCCCACCAGAGTCTCGACCAGAGACAGCACAGAACGGGTGTCGGAACGAAGATCAGCCTCGAAATCGAGATCTCCCCGCGCCAGCAGAATGGTGATGCCGTGGTCGCCGA
>PKYX01000313.1:0-216 GCA_003132825.1 Acidobacteriaceae bacterium | reverse complement strand
ACTTTCGTGTCGCCGCCCGCGACCCGCACGCCCGCGGCTTGGGCGGCCTTGGCCATGGCGCGAACTTCGGCTTCGAGAACCGCCGTGGGAAGTCCGGCTTCGAGCACACAGGAGACTACCAGCGTGTCGGCTCTCGCCCCCGAGACGGCCAGGTCATTGACCGTTCCGTTCACGGCGAGCTCGCCGATCGAGCCTCCGGGAAAGGTCAGCGGCTTG
>PKYX01000236.1 GCA_003132825.1 Acidobacteriaceae bacterium | reverse complement strand
TCGCCTCCGCTGCTGAAGCGGCTGGTGATGGCGGGGTGGTACGGGAAGAAAACGGGGAAAGGATTTTACGATTACAGCGATCCGAGCCACCCGAAGCCGAATCAGCTGTGAAAGTTCTGGGGGCAGATCGCCTGCGGCCGCGGTTCGGCCAGGTCCCGAAGTATGGGGATTGTTTTGCGACCATACTGCGGCGCCGGCCCGAGGCATCCGGGGGCAAGGGAAACGGACAAAATTCAGTAGCCGCCGCTTCGACGCTCCCTTACCATGCTGCCTATGACCTTCTCCAACCTCCTCCTGGAAAAGAAGAACGCGATCGCTTCGGTCACCGTGAACCGGCCGAAAGTGCTGAATGCGCTCAATTCGGCTACGCTCGAAGAGCTGCGAGCTGCCTTTAGCGACATCAAAAATGACCCCAGCGTGCGCGTCGCTCTGCTCACCGGCGCTGGGGAAAAGGCCTTCATCGCCGGCGCCGACATTGGGGAACTGGCCACGCTAGGAACGGTGGCCGCCAAGGAATACACCCATCGCGGGCAGTCGCTGCTCGACCTGATCGAAAACCTAGGCAAGCCGGTGATTGCCTGCATCAATGGATTTGCGCTGGGCGGCGGATGTGAGATTGCCCTGGCCTGCACCATGCGCCTGGCCAGCGAAAACGCCCGGCTCGGCCAGCCGGAAGTGAAGATCGGCATAATTCCGGGTCTCGGCGGGTCGCAGCGACTCCCCCGGCTGGTGGGCAAGGGCATGGCCATGCAACTGGTGACGACAGGCGAGATGATCAGCGCGCAGGAGGCCCATCGTATCGGCCTGGTGAACGAAGTCACGGCGCCGGCGGCCTTGCTTGCTCGGGCCGAAGCCATCGCCCAAAAGATCATCGCCAATGCTCCGCTGGCCGTGCAATTCGCCATGGAGGCGGTGTCGAAGGGAATGGAGATGCCGCTGGCCGAAGGGCTTTACCTGGAGGCGGTGTTGTTCGCCGTGGCCTGCGCCACCGAGGATAAAAAGGAAGGGACGGCGGCTTTCCTCGAGAAGCGTGCGGCGCAATTCAAGGGCAGGTAATTTCCGGGTCATGGGTTCGCGCGCTTTCTAGAATTGTCATCCTGCCGGCGAAGGATCCTGGCATGGGTCGAGCCCGCGAACCTGCCCCGGTTCTTGACTGGTCGGAATGGCCACCGGAAGCAGGAGATGAAGCCTTACGGGCACCGAGAGATGCTACAGGATCTTCATATCGGACGCTGGGGCCTTAAGCCATCGGAGGCGGAGACGCTCATCCGGTTTCTCGAGGCGATTGGCTTCGAGCGGATGTACGAGAGCAAGGACGCGAAGCATTCCGCCCTGTTTACCGCGCCGCGGGGAGTGCTGAGCGTCAACCTGCTTTCGCAGGCGCCGGAACTCGCGGGGCGCCTGATTGTCGTGGGGGTGACCAATCCGGACGTGGTGTTCGATCTCGCGCGAAAATTCAACTTCCAGGTATTGTCAGATTCCGCCAGTGCGAGCGGCGACTCGCGAGCATTTTCCTTGGATCTGCCGGGGGGAATCGAACTGCACGTGGTTGGCGGAGCCCAGGAACCGCCGCCCGGCCTCGAAGGCAAACTGGACGGGACGGGGAAGCGGTTTGCCCTGGTCGTGTCCCGCTTCAACGCCTTCATCACGGAACGTTTGCTGCAGGGGGCGATCGATGCCCTGCGCCGCTCGGGCGCCCAGCGCAGCGACATCACGATCATTCGCGTGCCCGGAAGCTTCGAGATTCCCTCGGCGGCGCGCACTCTGGCCGAGACCAGGCAATATGACGCCATCGTCTGCCTGGGGTGCCTGCTGCGCGGCGATACGGCGCACTATGATGTCATCGTGAACGAAGTCGCGCGCGGCATCGGACAGGCGGCGCAGGAGACCGGCGTTCCTCACGCCTTCGGCGTGCTCACCTGCGAAACCCTGGAGCAGGCGATTGACCGCGCCGGGCTGAAGATGGGCAACAAGGGGTTCGAGGCGGCGCTGGCGGCGGTGGAGATGGCTTCTTTGCAGGCCGTCATCGGTCGCCGCTCGTCGGCAGTCCGGAAAACAACGGTCCGCCGTCAGAGCGCGGCGGCGGCGAAAAGAAAACCGGCAAGCCGAACCTCCCGCGCTTCCCGTTCCAAAAAACCCAGGCCCCCGCGCTAGCCGCCGAGTGCCGTCGAGCCTCCGGCTGATTCCTGTAGACTGATAGCGGATCGCTACTTCATGGGGAAACGCCGCAAATCTCGCGAGCTTGCGCTGCAGATGCTTTTCCAGGCGGACCTGGGCAAGCAGAAACCGGAGGAAGTGCGCCACACTTTTTGGAGCGAACGAAACTCGATTGCGGCCGACGAACGCGGCTTCGCGGAAGATCTGTTCCGCGTGGCCTGCGACCGCAGCGCGGACATCGACGGACTGATCGAGCGGCACGCCGAGCACTGGCGCATGGAGCGCATGGCGGCGGTGGATCGCAATCTGCTGCGGGCTGCGGTGGCGGAGTTGCTGGGCTATCCCACCACGCCTCGGGCTGTGGTTATCAATGAAGCACTCGAAATCGCGCGCAAGTTTTCGAGCCCCGAGTCCGTGCAGTTCATCAACGGGGTGCTCGATAGCGTGGGGAAAGAACTGGAGAAAAGGCCGTAGTGCAGCCGGCCGCCGATTAGGGCTGTATGGCGATCAAGTCCGCATTGCAGGTGAAGGAGAACGTTCCACTCCCGCTTTGACCGCTGGCGCTGACCCCGGCGGGGTTGGCCACGGTGAAAGTCCCCAAGCCCACCGATTCCACCGTGAAGGTCCCGTTGTTTCCGGGATTTCCCATGTTCGCAACCGCGATGCTCATGCCGACCTCGAGGGCGGGAACAGAACCAATCGTGTAGGTATAGGTGGTGCTTGACCCGCTTTGCGCCGCCGCCGTGATGTTGATCACCCCGGGGAGCGGAAGGGTCACGTTGGCGCAGAGACCGGTCTCTAGGTTGGCCAGGTCCTGCTGAAAAGAAATCTGCTGGATGTCGTTTTCGGTCAGGGTGTTCAGGATGTGCACCTGGCCGTCAGTGGCGGCGACAAAGAGCATGGAGCCGTCAGGGTTGAGCGCCGCCTGTACCGGAAGCACATTTCCCGTCAACTGGATCGCGGAAGTTGTGCGTTGGGTGATATTAGAAACCAAAACCGCACCCGCATTGCTGGCCAGCAGATAGGTCGTCGACCCATCGCCGGAGACAAGCCACTGGATGGGAATAAAATTACCCAGTCCCAAATTGAGAAACGATGCGGTATTGCTGACGCTCAGATTG
>PKYX01000438.1 GCA_003132825.1 Acidobacteriaceae bacterium | reverse complement strand
TCGATGGCCAGAACGACGTGCGCCTCGGCGTTAGTTTCGTCCAACGCGATGGCCTTTTTGGCGAGGTCTCTCGCTTTGGGCGCCGCTTCCCTGGGGGCTATAAACCAGTCGTCTTGATTAATGTAGTTCCATGCCAGGGCACTATATGCCTGAGCATAGTTTGGATCTATTTCGATGGCCTGGTTGAGATAGTCGACGCCTTTGTCGAAGCCATCTTTCGTGAATTTACTCGTGAAATAGTTGCCTTTAAGGTAATGCTGATATGCATCTGGATTGGACGTTGAACCTAACGTGAGGTTTTGACGATCAACTGCGGAAAGTTGCGAGCGCAACCGCTGCGAAACCTCTTTCGCGATGTCATTTTGCACCATGAGTAGATCGGCCACACTGCGGGTGTATTGCTGGCCCCATAGCTGTTTTCCGTGACGAACATCATCGAGTTCTATGTCAATGGAAAGATCGTCGCCGCGCTGCAGGACGCGGCCTGAAAGTACGGTCTGGACCCCAAGGCCTTCGCCAATTTTCTGGAAGTCTGCAGCCTTCCCTCTATAACGGAGAGCGACACTGTTGGGGATGACCCTAAGGCCAGGCAGCCGCACGAGACTGTTGTTGATGCTTTCGGCAATTCCATCGGAAATATAGTCAGCATCGGGATCCTTGCTCCTGATATCGAGCGGGAGAACGGCGATGGAATCGATTTGCGAAGTTCTTGCCCCAGCACGCCAATACCAGATGCCCCACGCCGCCAACGCGACCAGCAAGACGGCGAACGCCGCGACCCAATAGTGGCGAGCTAAAGACCTTTGAATCGCCGCCGGCGGTGATTGTTCGGCCATGCCCCGTAAATTTTCGGCATGACCTGCTGGATTCGACAAATATTGCTGAAGTTGAAAGCGTGCCTCACCGATGTCTCGCAGGCGGGTTTTAACGTCGCGGTCCAGACAACGCTTCATCAATTCGCGAATGGTCGACGGCGTCGTCTGCGGGAGTTTGTGGAAATCGATCGTACCTTTTAGCACTTCGGCGAGCGTGTGCGAGAGCGTCTCGCCGTGGAAGAGGCGATGGCCGGTCAGCATCTCCCAAAGCACTACCCCGAATGACCAGATGTCGGCGCGCTTGTCTACCGACTTGCCCGCGGCCTGCTCCGGACTCATGTACGCCGCCGTGCCCATGATCATGCCCGGTGTAGTTGCCGGCTCGGTCAACGTTGGCGAATTCATGACGTCGGAGCTTTCTCCGGAGGGTTGCGTCACCGCAGCCAATCCGAAGTCGAGCAGTTTTACAACGCCCTGCGGCGTGATCATGATATTCGCCGGTTTCAGGTCTCGATGGATGATGCCTTTGTCATGCGCCGCTTCGAGCGCATCCGCGATCTGTTTGGCATAGTTGATTGCCGTGTCGATCTCGAGAGGCCCTCGCAAGGTCTCGCCTTCGACCAGTTCCATGACAAAGGCGCTCTTCTCAACACCATAGATATGGGCGATGTTCGGATGATTAAGAGAGGCCAGAACCTTCGCCTCGCGCTCGAATCTGATGCGACGCTCAGGATCCTGAGCAACCGAAGAAGGCAGCACTTTGATCGCCACTTCACGCTCCAGCTTAGTGTCCGTGGCTCGATACACGTCGCCCATGCCGCCCGCGCCGAGTTTGGCTTCCACGCGATATGAACCGACTCGTTCTCCCGGGACAAATTGCGTGCGCACGGAATCGAGCAAGTTGTTTGCCTGATCCCATGCCGGGCGATCCAGCAACGCCTCGCCCGAGCCTCCTTGCGCCAGCAGAGCTTCCACGGCGCGCCTAACCTCGGGATCGGATTTCGCCAACAACTCCGCCCGCTCCTCGCCGGAAACTTCCAGCGCGGCGTGATAAAGCGCCTCCATTCGTTGCCAGTGTTCGGGAGTCGTCGCGGTGCCCTCGAAAGCACCGCCAATGTTACCGCATCCGCCTAAGGAATCTTTTGCGCACATCACCCGGAGGGTGCCCCGTCCAAGCGAAACGCGAACCAGGACGATTTCTTCCTACGGTGAGGGCGAACCGAAATCCCCGCCCAAGCGGAGCTTGGACGGGCACCCTCGAGAGCAGAACAGGGTTGTATCCTTTACTCCTTCGGCGCTTCCACACGAATCTTGTTGGCTGTGATTGTGAAAGTGCCCGAGGCGATTACATTCCCATGCAGATCGTAGTAGAAGAAATCGCCTGAACCGCTGTAGCGGTTCCCATCAAGTTTCGTCGCTTGTCGCACCTTCCCTGAGCCTGTCGGATTTCCACTGGCGTCATAGGGGAGGTTGAGATAAGTCAGAAGAAATCTATTTTTTCCTGTGATTCTCCATGCCCCATGTCCAGCAGTGGCCAAGTATCCAGGGTAAAGGAGATCCGATCGGCGCCGAGTCGCATCTTCGGCCGAAGGGGCGCCTTGCTCGGGATGTTCAATTTTTCCTCAGGCTGCGTTTGTCGTCCATGTTCTTGCCATCCCGTTGTCATCTCGTCTTTTCCGCCGCGCGACAGCGCTGTCAGTTCAGGATGGACTTGGTTGCAAACGATAGCTACAGGCCGCTCACGACTGCCCGCATTGCCCGTTTCGACTCCTCCCCAAACTTCTTCTGGAGTGAGCGTGCAAGGGGATACCCGAGCCTAGCCAGCATTTCCCGCGGACGAGAAAACGCGAGGATGTCGTACCAGACCTGATCTTCGTCGCGGTTCCACTCGACCATGAATCGTTCCTCTCCGCGCTGTGCATGTTCCTTCAATGTGCCATAGGCGAAGCCAAATCGCTTGACGCGGGCGTTCTCATCGACGACATAGACGATCCGACAGGCGTTCAGCGAATAGAACCCGAAGTGACGCATCAAAACCGCGACCTCGGCTCCGACCTTGATCGGGGCGCTCGGCCAGTAGAGCCGCACCCACGGCATGCTGAACATTTGCCAGGCGCGAATCGCCTCCACTGCCCTCTGCCAAATAAGTGCGCCTCTGCCAATCTGGATACGATTGTGGTCTACGTTGTACCCGGACGGGATGGCGTTCGCCGACCTGCCGACCTCCGGATACGAGAAGCCTGAGTCCGCCTGCCCCGAAATGAAATGCCGAACCTGAGCTTCCGAAGGTGGGGTCAAGCGGAACAAGAAGGGCTGTTCTCCTCATCTGCTCACAGGTCCCGAACACGCCCGTGAACCGAAGCGTTGTCAGTTTCGGATTCCCACGCCGGTCAATGATTGGTTCTCAGCCACACCTGCCAGATCAGTAGCCCCACATAGCTTGCGGCCAGTGCGACAAACAGAAGTGTCAGGAGGGCGTGCCCCACGATGAAAGCCGTTCCCTTGGGCCAGTCCTCGTGCGAAAAGTAAAGCGCATCCACGAGAATCCGCGTCGTCCAGTAAATGCCGATAAAGCCACCAAGTCCCAAGGCGGCACGGTCCCCGCGGAGCAGTTCGGAGTGCAGGATGAGGGTCAGAGCGCCGAAAGCAATGATGGTCAACACTGTGAATCCACTCTGCACCCAAAGGAGTTTCCGGTTGAAGGGCCTCAATTGCTGCAAGTCCTGTTTCCAGCCTAGCCGATAGGGCACTTGGAAGCTGGCGAACAGGATCAGAAAGTGCGCCCCACCGACCAGCCACAGGTCGATGTCAAAGAACCGCTCGGCGAGTGAACTGGTCATAGAGCGTGAATGGCCCGCATGAAGGGAAGTATGACACGCAGCACAAACCATGGGTGGAACAACCAAAACAGGGGCCCGGCCAGGAATAGCATCATGAAACACCAGCCCTGCAATCCCTGCCCAAGTCCGATCCGCTTACCGAGCCTCGAATGCTCGATCGTCATTCCTGTGCCTTGCAGCAAAAAGTAGAGGGTGGGAAGACCGTAGCCTCCGCGAGCCGGAACCGAGATGACTAAGTCATGGATCAGTCCGGAGGCCAGGAACACCAGGAAACCAGCCAGGTCCGCACCTAGCCTGCGATGCAAGGGGCGAAAGACCAACTCATGGGCAAGCTGACGGAAGCCGAGGTTCCACCGCTTTCCCCAAAACTCGCCGAGCGAGGTGGAACGTAGGGGGGCCGACATGATGGGTCTCGCGTCGACACCGACGCTCTGCCAAGCGAGACCTAGGATTTGGAACGTCCCAAAGTGGAGGAGCAAGATCAGACCCAGCATTCCCGTCCATCCCTGCAGAAGGGGTTCTCCTGGCGGAAGGGATCGCGCTACAACCCACAGGAGGATGGCACCGAGAACCGTTTCAAACGTCGCCCACACCCAAGTCGTTGGCGGAGGCTGGGGAACCCGCCGGTTCGCATCGAAGAAAGCCTCCGCATCCATTCCCGGCCAAGCCACAAGGTAGGCGATGGAGCGCCAAACCGGCTGGGCGATTCTCGCTCGCGCCCTCCACCACGTCAGCCACTTGAGGCTGACAAAGATGGCGAAGGACAGAATCCACATGAATACCCAGGGTGGCAGTCGATTGCGGAAAGCCACTGCGATCACAGGCACGACCAAGATCGGTAGCCAGCCAATCGACCGGCGGCCTTCGACAATTTCGGCTGCTTTGCTCTGTTTTGTTTCTCTCAGCGACAAGGAGGTCCCCCTCCTCCAGACAGGCGAATCTCGTAGACGGTCGGAAGCGGGTCTCGGTTAGTGCGAACAAAACTGCGAACCAGTTCAGTGCGGGAGAAATGGCCGAGACTCAGGAGTCGGATGCATTCGTCAGTGGCGCAGCTCTCCCAGGAGGTACGGTTCCCCCATGGGAAACAGCTCGCCTCGATAGCTCGCACCGGAAGCCCTTCCTCAAGCCCAGCGTCAATTTGTTCTCGCAGCCATCGCAAGTAATCGAGCTTCTCGGCAATGGCAACTTTCGGGTCTTCTCGGATCACCACACCGGGAAAATCGGGAATGTCAGGTCGCAGCGTGTGGATATGACCGTGCCCTTCGACCAGAATCTCGATCTCGAGAGCCATCATCCGTTCAAGACTCACCAACCATTTCCGGCTGTCCACGTCGGGATTCGGGGTTGCAAAGTAGCTACCCATGAACGCATCGCCCGCCAGCAACAACTTCTCCCTGGGGTCGTACAGAACGATATGGTCATCACAGTGGCCCGGGGTTGCAATCACCAGCAACTGCCCGGATTCTGTGTCGACGGACTCGCCTAACACGGTAAACGGCGGTCTCAAGTTTGGAGGCTGCCCGATGATCGCAGCCCGTACCCACGGCAGCTTCTTGAACGGTGTCAGGAACCGGGCCGTCATCTCCGAAACGTAGATCGGGGCTCCGGTGACGTCGGACAGCCAATTGAGGTTGCCGACGTGTTCTTCGTGGGCATGCGTGGCTATGACTTTCGCGATTTTCGGTCTTACGCGTCGCAGGTGACGGGCGAGGGAGCGTCGCATCTTCGGCGATCCTGGATCGATGGCGACGCCATCGTAGAGCACCGTTGTGAACAGTTCGCCGAATAGCAGTGGGACGGCGTTCGGCAACATGCCGTTCAGAAACAGAAGGGTCAGCTTGCCGTCCAGCAGCTCAAGTCGTTCGTGGTACGTGCGGGCGAAAATACTTGCCCTTTGTGCCGCAGCCTTGATGCCTGCCCACAGCACAAGCGGCGACCGAATGAAAAATCCGAACCTGTAGCACGACCAGAACGCGCCGAGCCGGGCTTGCCGTCGCACGGCTTCCGGTTTTGCAACGCGACACGCGCCGCCGCGACACTTGCTGAGGGCGTAGCGATTCCTGGCAACAAATCCATAGAGCAGGCGGCCTGCATTGCGAACAGGAAAGCGCTGCCCCGCTGCGCCAACCAGCCAAGTCGAGGGGAACAAACGCGCCAGACCAGCGACGGCGTCCCACCCGACAAGAATTGCGCCTGCAGGAGTGACCACGTGCAACTGCCGCAGGCAATCATCCATCCGCAGCCGGGAATCAACGCATGCCAAGACCTCCGCACTGATGGGCAGACAAGTCGTCTGGTTCTTGCGGTCGAGGGTCTTCAGCCAGGACACGCAACCCTGGCAAATCTCGCACTGCTCGTCGTAGAGCACCCGGTACGGCGACTTCGCGATACGCCCCTGGCGAGGATCTCCGTCAACATCAGCAACTGAGGGGTCGGGCATGTGTGCCGATCTTGTCTGCCCCATGTTAGGACATTTTGCGCCGCGATGATCCTTTTCCTTTAGGTTGTGCCCGGCGGCCCCCCCAGCTGCGTGTTACGATGTCGCACCGGGCGAGCCACGAAGCGAGTCTTTTGGAATCGTTCTCGATGCTTTCCAAGACCCGGATCGCAGGGTTTGAGCGCCTGGTAAGAATTTACAACGGGTCCCGGGAGGATTCGATGGAAAGGCGAGTGTTTCTGGGTTCCTCGCTGGCGGCGGCACTGGCGGTTACTCGGCCAGCTGCCTATTTGCAGGGTGCGCAGGGTAGCACCGAGAGTAAGGGCCGGGAGTTCTACCAACTGCGCCGCTATTATCTCTCGAATGGAGCGCAGACGAAATTTTGCGACGTTTTCCTTCGCGATGCGCTGGTGCCGGCGCTCAACCGCTTGGGAATCACTCCGGTGGGAGTATTCAACCTCACCATCGGTCCGGAGACTCCTTCGCTCTACGTGTTGATGCCGTGCCTCTCCGCGGAACGTCTGCTCATGGTGGAATCAAGTCTTGCGCAAGATGATGAGTACAGGAGGGCTGGGGAGGACTTTCTGAGTGCGCCGGCGAATGAACCTGGCTTTGAGCGGATGGAGAGTTCGTTGCTGCAGGCGTTTGAGAAAATGCCCCGGCTCGTAGTGCCTGCGGCAACTGCCTCCCATAGCCCTCGAATCTTCGAACTCCGTACTTATGAGAGTCCGAGCGATCAGGACCACAAACGGAAAGTGGAGATGATGCAGTCCGGCGAAGGCGAGATCTTTGACAAGGCTGGTTTCTGGCAGGTCTTCTACGGCGATACTCTGGTCGGCCGTCGGCTACCGAACCTTACCTACATGTTGGGTTATGAGAGTCTGGCGGAACGAGACCAGAAATGGGCTGCCTTTCAGTCCTCTCCAGTGTGGAAGAGTCTTTCGAGCCAGCCTAGGTACGCGTTCGAAAGTATCGTCTCGAACATCACCAACCTGATCCTGACCCCGACCGCCTATTCGCAAATATAGGAACATGCGTTTGGGCCTGGGCTGGCGGCGAAACGCCTCTAGCCTCGCACGATCTTGCTTGCTGCCTGGTCCCATACAGCCACCGCTTTGTTGAAGTACGAATAATTCGCCAGATGGCAGCCGATCGCCGCGTGGTTGCCAAACACTTCATTTTCTACAACCGGCTTCCGGGTGCGAACCGCGCTGAAGAAATTGGCTTGGTGGTCGGCAATATCGTTATAACCCGCCGGCGTAACAAACATTTCCGATTCTTCGTCCACGTTGAAATCGAGCGGGGCAGGCTGCGGATGCTCCTCGTGCCACTGGCTCAGATATTGGTTGCGCAATGCAGCCGGCCAACCCATGATCGAATACGATTCTGGTTTGGGGCGCGTGTCTTGCGGTCGGTAGGTCAGGGTCGAATCCTTGATAATCATCGTGCCCTTGGTGCCGTAAAATCCAATAAACTCGCCGCCTTCGTTATTCAGGTTGCAACGTACGGCAACCCGAAAATTCGGATAATCGTACAGAGTCTCGATCAGATCCGGCATTTCGCGGCCATCCTTCCAGCGGAAAAGCCCGCCCGTCGACTGAGCCCGTTGCGCTGCCGAGTCGGTGCCGGTGATGAAGTGAATTCCTGAAATCAGGTGGACAAACAGGTCGCCGGCCAGGCCTTCGCCGTAGTCTGCGAAGCAGCGCCAGCGAAAAAAGCGGACGGGGTCGAACGGGCGCTTTGGCGCATCCCCGAGAAACGTGGCCCAGTCGATGGTTTGCTCGTTGGCGTCCGGTGGAATGGGGTAGACCCAGGCTCCGCTGGCCGTGTTGCGGTCCCAATAGGCTGCGATCTCAAACACGTCGCCCAGCTTTCCCGAGTCGTAGATCTCCTTCGCTTTGGCGTAGAGGACGGAACTGACCCGCTGGCTGCCGATTTGAACCATGCGGTTGGCCTTGTGCGCAGCATTCACCATGGCAAAGCCGTCATCTACGGTGTGGGACATCGGCTTTTCGCAATACACATCNNTCTTTACGATCGAGGATCTCTTTATAGTGGCGGGTCGCCGGAACGTCCTTCTTCACCGCTTCACGAGCCGCCTGATGCCGGCTGTCGTAAAGGTCGCAGACGGCCACGCACTGAATGCCAGGGACGAGCAGCGTCGCCTGCAGCAATTCGCAACCGCGCACGCCAGTGCCAATCGAGGCGAACCGCACAACGTCGCTCGGAGCCACCGGACTCGCCGCGGCCGAGAGCAGGGCCGGCTGAAGGAGTGTAACTTTCGCAGCGGCCGCCGCTCCGCTGCTGATCTGGATGAATTGACGACGCGTGAGTGAACTCTTATTCATAAGCCTCCGCCTCTCAGACGATCAATCGAGCGTTTCCGCCGGCGCCTTGCGGTTTCGGCGAAGGATTATCCCACGGGCTTCGGTATCGGCGTCAAGCCGCCCCGCCTTTTCGCCGCTGGAGGCGGTTTTCAGCGAATGTTCTTGCACCCGCCGCCGGGGCCGCTTCGGCCGAAGGGTTTTTGCTATTGTGGAGGGTCCTCCAGGGGAACGGTGAGACCAAATGCCACGTTATATTTCGCAACATACGCTTGCCTGCCTCACGCGTCAGGGAGCGGCTGAACTGATCCGCAGGATTTATGAGGCCAGCCAGGTCACGGCGCGCCGGGTTCTTTTGAACATGCAGGAAGGGAAGATGCTCGTCGAATTTGACGCGCCGGGGCGTGACGATCTCGAAAAATGGCTGGCGGCGGAGAAATTTCATTTCGATTGGCTCCTCCGGGTTGAGTATGAGTCCGCCGACGGCGAACTGCGGGTGGTTCCCTGAGTCGTCGAACAAGCGTCTGCGCGTTGCAATCTGCGCCATTCAGGAGTAGCCTTTTTTCATGGTCTTATGCCGCCAGAGAGTCGCTGACAGCTGTTGTTGTACGTGCTGTCACAGATGTCCTCTGGCGCGGACAGGCTAGGGTTTAGTTCCTAGCCCAAGAGTTCGGAACCCACCGCCAGAGATAACTTGGCCGGTGGGTTTTTCTTTTGGCGAATCGAGCGTAGACAACCGAAATTTTGGAGGAGGAAGTCACATGGCTGAATATACGCATCCGGAAGTGCTGGTTTCNNGTTCGTCGCGATTTGATCCAGAAGGCGCCGCTCGAAGAACTGCTCGGAAAGTCGGGAGTCTCGAACGACACCACGATTCTTTTGTACGGCGACAACAACAACTGGTTCGCAGCCTACGCTTTTTGGCAGTTGAAATATTACGGCCACAAGGACGTTCGCCTGATCAATGGGGGCCGCAAGAAGTGGATCGCGGAGAACCGACCGCTCACCACGGAAGCGTCGAAAGTGACGCCGTCCACGTATCGTGCCACCGGGCCGGACGAGTCCATCCGGGCGCGTAAGGAACAGATTTTTTCTGCTCTCGAAAACAATGGCACAAAACTCGTCGATGTGCGCTCGGTGGATGAGTTCACCGGGAAAATTCTCGCGCCACCGGGCCTATCGGAGACGGCACAGCGGGGGGGCCACATTCCGGGCGCGGCCAATATACCCTGGGCGCAGGCGGCGAACGAGGACGGCACGTTCAAGTCCGCGGATGCTCTCGAGCAGCTCTACGAATCGAAGGGCGTCAATGGAAACGGGGAAGTGATCGCCTACTGTCGCATCGGCGAACGCAGCTCTCACACCTGGTTTGCCTTGAAGTATTTGCTGGGATACAAGGACGTGAAGAATTACGACGGCTCTTGGACCGAGTGGGGCAACTTGGTGGGCGCACCGATCGAGAAGCTCGCAGCGTGAGTTGAAAAGCTCCAGCGGTTGCTAAAGGGGGAGCAATCCCCGCTCCCCCTTTCGATTGGTTGGGTCACGACCGATCAGGACTGCAGGTTTGTCAACAAATCCGCCAGAGAGAACGCCCGCGAAGCCCTCAGTGAGACGGAAAACAGCCGGCGAGGATCGCTGCCATACACCGAGGAATAGTCGGCGCCGCGAAATAACTCCTGGGAGAAAGCCTGGAAGTCGGGCCGGGCCGCTTCGCGCGTCTCCTCGCGATTCGGAGCCAGCAGGCGGTCGTTAATGAACACTTCCACATCCTGACCGTTAAAGCGAAGTCTCCCTCCGAGGCGAGCCTCCAGTTCCAAACGTTGGCATGCCTTCAGGGCCGCACGCGCGGCTTGTTTCAGACGGTCGCGATTGCTGCCCTCGAGTGCGGCCTTGCGGTTGTAACGAACGCCTAGGTGGCCGTCGGTGTTATCCACCGCATAGTCGCCTTCGTGGCCGATCAGCACCACTCCCGGGCCGTTGTGGACATGCCGATAATCCGCGATATCCAGCAATCGTTCTTCGAAGATCTTGTCTTGAATCCAGCTATGAAAGATGGGGATCAAGGGTTCAAGGTCAAACCCCCCAGGGTCTGCCAGCGGGAGTTTTACGTTGACGTGTTGAAGTTCCATCTGCGCTTGTCTCTCTTGCTTCCGAACCAAGACGAACCTAAGAGCGTGCCGCGGTGTCCTAGACACAATCCCCGGCGACCATCGAGNNAGCCGATCGCCATAGTCCTCGCTTCCTGAACTTGAATATCCCTACCGCGAAGAGCAGAAGCCAACCCATCCCAGGCGAGAGAATACCGCGTCGATGGCTGCTAGCCTCATACCCGCACCGCGGTCATCATTTTGTTGTTGCAGCTGTGCGCGGCGTCGATGAAGAGCTGGGCTTCGTCGAGCAAATAGCGGGAGCGGTCCAGCGGGTACGGCTCTCCGGCCGTCAGGTGGGCATCGAACAGGTAATTGGCGAACTTGCCTCCGGCAAAGGGATCCCAGAACAGCTGGGTGTCGAAGAACCGGGAGCGGAATTCAGAGACGATCAGATCCGCATCATCCGAGATATCGGCCGCCTGAGTCTTTACCAGGGCTTTCGCCCCGAGCAGCATGGCGCGATAGGCCTTCTGCCCCGCCAGTTCCGGTTGCCCGCCCTCGAAGGCCAATTGGCCCTCGAACAGTTCCCGTTCGGCGCCTGCCATTTCAAAATCAAAGGGAGACACGACTTCTCCGGCGCACTCGCCGGTGCCCAGGTCGCCCAAGCTGTATTCGCGGGGGTCTCCCCAATCGCTGAAAAAGGAACGATCCGGGGCGCCAGCCGGCGGGCGGGTAAGATCGTCGAGCATCTTCTTAAGCTCGGCCTTGCCGATGCGCTTGGTGAAGTCCTTGAAGCTCTCGCTGTTTTCCCGTTCGGCCACGTAGCGCTCGGTAAGGCGCGTGACCACTTGCGGAATGTTTTTGGACGGAATCGCTGCGATCGGAAGACCGTAGGACCCGGCGTTATGCTCCCATTCTCCGCCGAGGACGACTTGAAAGTGCGGCACGGCGTATCCCCCGAGCTTGCGGCTGACGCCATAGAAGCCGAGGTCGGCCACGTGATGCTGGCCGCAACTATTGAAGCACCCACTGATTTTGATGTGCAGACCCTGTATCGCCTCGTCCATCTGGAAGCTTTTCTCGGCCAGCCGGGTCCGCAATTCGGCGGCCAGGCCGCGAGACGACGAGATACCGAGCTTGCAGGTGTCGGTCCCCGGGCAGGCGACGATGTCGACCAGTGCGCCCGCACCGGGATCCCCCAGGCCCACGGCCTGCAACGCTCCGTAGATCTCCGGCACATCGCTTTTGCTCACCCAGCGAATCACAAAATTCTGCTCGACCGTGGTGCGGACCGTTTCCTTGGTGAAGCGGCGAACGATATCGGCCAAAGATCGCAGCTGATTGGCCGTGATGTCGCCCAAAGGAAGCGTAACCGTGACCGTCCGATAGCCGGGCTGCTTCTGCGGGCGCGTGTTGGTCTTCAGCCAGCGTTCGAAGGCTTCCGAAGACCCTATCGAAACCAAAGGTATCGCTTCGCCGCCCGGGCGCAGCGGCGATTCCCGCGATGCCACCGCATCAGTCACGTATTCGGTCCAGCGCGGATCGAAGGGCAGATTCCGGCGTTCTTCCATCACCAACTCTTTGAATTTTTCAATCCCCAGATCCTGCACCAAGAACTTGATACGAGCCCGGTTTCGATTCTTCTTCTCTCCATACTTGGCGAACACCCGAGCGATCGCCTGCGCCAAGGGCAATAGCTCTTCCGGCGGAAGAAAGGATTCGAAAAGCTTGGCCTGATAGGGAACAGCGCCCAGCCCCCCGCCGACGTAAACTTCAAAGCCAAGTTTTTCTTCTCCGCCGTCATCGGCCTTCTTTGCGATGAGGCCCAGGTCGTGCATGCTGGTGAGCCCGCAAGCGTGTTGCGAGCAACCGCTGAACGCCGGCTTGAACTTTCTGCCGAAATTCTGGCAATCGGGATGGCCCAGCAGGAACCTCGAGAGGGCTCGCGAATAGGGCGTAACGTCGAATGCCTCGTCCTGGCAAACGCCGGCATAGGGGCAAGCGGTTACGTTGCGCACGGAGTTCCCGCAGGCCTCGCGTGTGGTGATTCCTGCCGCGGCTAACCGGCGCATGATGCTCGGAGTGTCGTCAATGTGGATGTAGTGGAGCTGGAAGTCCTGGCGCGTGGTCACGTGCGCGATGCCGTCGGAATATTCTTCAGCCACCTCCGCCATGGTTTCCAGTTGCACGGCGTTCACTCCGCCTGCAGGAATCTTGATGCGCTGCATGCCGGGAGCGTCCCACATCGTCATCGGACCCTTGGTCAGATCCCCCGACGGATAAGTCATGGACTGGACGTTTTTTCCATCGTGCCTTTGGCCGTTGTCGTAGCGTTGGCCATAAGCGCCTCTTCGAAGTCGCGTTTCGGCGAACAGGCGCTCGTCCATTTTGCCCTGCTTGCGCAGCGCCATGTCAGTCTCAAAACTGTCAATCTCGTGCGCCAACCTTTCCGGTATCTCTCCGGCAAGTCGGCCTTTCCAAAGTGAGTTGGAGGTTTTCATGAGGTTTGTCCCTAAAACTGAAAAGCCCGCCTGCGATTCCGGCGGGTGCTTTGGAATAAACTCGAATGAGAGCTTTCTAGTTCAAA
Organism: Acidobacteriaceae bacterium; assembly: GCA_003132825.1. GTDB lineage: Bacteria > Acidobacteriota > Terriglobia > Terriglobales > Acidobacteriaceae > PALSA-270. The sequence goes on along the minus strand of PKYX01000438.1, from coordinate 546 downwards.
TCCTCCACACGCCAGAAACTTGTGGGCGAACAACAACACCAGCCTATGCGTCCCGCCCATCCCTGGTTCTGACTAGGTGGTGTCAAATTCCGCTCCTGAACATCAGTCTATTTAGGCTATCCAACTTGGTGAGAGGTGTCAATCATGGCTAGGCAAATCATGGGGATGGCAAATCGTGGGCTGGGCGAATCATTACACCGCAAATCATAGGGCCGACCTAATGAGCGAAAAGAAGAGTGGTTCCCGTCACAGATGTTTCGCAAGTCTCTGAAACTGGGAAAGAGCTTACAGGCTGCTCGCGGGAGCCGCCGCAGGCTGCTTCGCGCCGTCCTTGGCTCGGGATTGCGCGGCTTTGTGGCCCATCGCGTCGAGCGCGAGGTTTAGCTCCAGCACGTTCACTCGGGCCTCTCCCAGGAATCCGAACTGACGGCCCTGGGTGTGTTCGGTCACCACGCGGCGGAGGTCCTCTTCATTCATACCTCGTTCGCGAGCCACGCGGGAGACCTGAAATGCTGCGGCCGCCGGGGAAATGTCCGGATCCAAGCC
>PKYX01000276.1 GCA_003132825.1 Acidobacteriaceae bacterium | reverse complement strand
GAGAAAGTCAAAGAGGGTCCCGTGGGGGCCCTCTCTTGGCGGTTTCGCAAGCTCAGTCTCGCGTGTGTCTACGGAGCTTTCACTCCTAGCCCTTTCGAAGATTGGGCAGTGTACGCGCCCCCCAAGAACGGCCCTCAGCCGACGACACACGATTTGGCCTTCGCTACGCCCGCACTACTTGGCTGCCAACTCCTCGTTCTTCGTCGGGTGGCCGATTGTCGTCACTTCCAAGGTGGCTCCCTCCAGGCGCCCGGTCACTCTTGCCTTGGCAGACATGAATTTCAAGACTTGGTCCTTATCGCCCTGCAGCTTATAGGCTTTGTCCTGAACAACCAGAACGATGTCGTCGCCCTGGCTAATGGAATAAAGAGCCCAGCTAAACTGCGTATAGCCCTTGTGCATCGGCTGGATGCCCTGGCAATGGGCGCAGCTCACGGTCCCGGTAAGTGTGATTTCGGTGCTCGCCGAATGAGCCGGACGCACAGCGGTCAGACCCAATCCGAAGATAGCGGCCAAAAACATAGCTCGATAGATGATCCTCATGTTCGTCTCCTTTGAAACTCGAGGCCGAAGTGCCTAACTTCTCAAGCCTCATTGAGAACATAGATCGCGGGGCATGGAGAAAACGTGAAGATTTCCGCAAATCTCCATAAAATGTTTGTTTCCGGCGCATAAGAAGTTTCGCTTGGAGGTGGTTACCACTGGGTACTCCACCATGCTTCAGGCGGCATACTCGCTGGCCTTTGACGTTCATTCAGAGGGAATCATCGGCGCTTTCGGGCGATACCGGGTCGGATGGGTCACAAAATCGGTAGCCCACCCACGGCTCGGTGAGAATGTATTTCGGTATCGCCGGATCGTCTTCGATTTTCTTGCGAAGCGTACGCACGTAGGAGCGCAGGTAATCGAGTTCGGTACCGTACTCCGGTCCCCAGATGGTTCGCAGCAATTTGGCATGAGTCACAGGTGCATCGTGGTTGCGCATGAGCAGAACGAGTAAGTCGAACTCAGTTGGCGTCAGATGAATCAGGTTTCCGGCCTTTCGCAAACTGTGGCGTTCGAGATTCATCTCGAGATCGCCTATCCGAATGATCGTCGGTTGGGTTGCGCTGTCGGCCTCCAGCCTGCGCAGTACGGCCCGCATGCGGGCTACCAGCTCGCGAAACCGAACCGGTTTCGTGACGTAGTCGTCCGCTCCGGCTTCAAGCGCGCGCACCATGTCACTCTCTGCGTCGCGCACAGTAACCATCAGAATCCCGATTTTCGGAGCAAGGGCGCGTATTTCACGGCACGCCTCGACGCCGCCAATGCCCGGCATATTGATGTCGAGTAGCACCAGATCAAAAGGATGCTGGGGAAGAATGTCAACGGCTTCTTCTCCGCTGCGCGCCTCTTCGATGGCGAAGCCGCTGGCGGCCAGAGAAGTGCGAAACACTTTGCGCAAGGCTGGCTCATCATCGACTACCAGCACGTGAAGTGGACGCGGGGCCATAGTCATCCTCTTGGAAAAGCCTTTAGCGGGCGCACCAAGCCAACGTAGCGCAACCGAGCCTCCTCCTTAGGAAGATAGAGTGCCGGGCATGAAGAATCCGTAAAGATTCCCTAAGAAGTTTGAACGGAGGAATAGTGGGCAGCGGCCGCCGGTTTGGCCAACAAATCTCGCCGGCACGATGACGGGCTAAACCGTCTGGCCGACGTGATCTGAATCGTTTCTTGCTATCGGCAGGGTCAGGCGGAATGACGTTCCGTCACGGTCAGAGGCGGCATTGGCCTCTAAATCCAGGGTTCCGCCGTGTGCCTGGGCTATCTTCCGGGCAACGTATAGACCAAGGCCCGATCCTGGAGCGACCTGGCGTACTTCGGCGCCGCGATAGAAGCGTTCGAAGATTCTAGCGCGTTCATTCGATGCTATCGCGCTTCCACTGTTCCAGACTCGAACCGCCACGAATCCCTGCTGCGGTTCTAGGGCAATCTTGATGGCGGATCCGACGTGCGAATACTTGCAGGCATTGTCCAGCAATTGGCGCACTGCCAATCGCAGCAACTCAGCGTCGGCTAGGACCTCGGCGGAAGCTACGCCCTTAGTCAAGGATAGCGTCCGGTCGGTCCAGCGTTTTGCATATTGATCAGTTAAGCGTGCGACTAGGTCGGCGAGATCAATGAGCTCCAGTTGCGGCTTCACCTCTTCTTTGTCCAACCGGGCGACTTGAAGCAATCGCGAGGTCAACCGGCCTAGCCGTGAAGCTTCACTTTCCGCCATCTCCGCTAGCTCCAATTGTTCCGGACGCAGCCCGCCAGTTTCACGCAGACCACCAGTAGCAGTAACAATGGTGGCAAGGGGAGTCTTGAATTCGTGCGCCAGGGCGTCCAGGATGGCTCCTCGGAATATCTCCGCCTGAGCCGCGGCATCGGCATGGCTGGCATCGCGAAAAACGCGCGCGCGTTCCAGTATGGCGGCGGCAAGCGTGGTGAGCGGACCTGCGGTCACCTCGGCATCGCGCAGGCCTTCAAATCCCACCGCTCCCATCAGGTTGCCGGCGGCACGAAGCCGACGGGTGAAAACTCCGGCGACGGAATCATCCCAGTCCTGCCGCGAGATGTAAGCCGCCCGAGTCCTATCGGCAAGACCGGCGTGGGAATCGCCATCGCTTTGAAGTTCGGCATTCATCCCATCGTATAGGCACACGGCACGCAGGCCGAAAACCGCACGGAATAGTGAGACGGAACTCCTCAACATGTCCTCTCGAGGATTTAGCGCGAGTAACCCTTGCGCCAGTTCGTACAACATGTTCATTTCGTGGCGACGAAGCTCCGATATTTCTGCCTGCTGGCGCAGCTGAGTCGTAAGGCGAGTGACCACTAAGCCGGTGATCAGGAAAGTGATCAGCGCCCAAGTGTCCGAGGAATCGCTCACCCGCAACGAAAAAATGGGAGGGACAAAGAAGAAATTCAAACAGAGATCTGCAATGACGGATACCGCGGCCGAAGAGACGAAATCGCCGAGCAGGGATTGCAATACCACCACGATGAGATAGAAGAAGGCGGTTACGGTGAGATTCAATCCCAACCCATAGCAGATGAACGTCACCAGCCCGACAAGAAGAATGCCGGGGACTGCGCGAGTGCTGGAACGCCAAAATCCATGGTCCTTGACTCTCTGCATAAAGGATACCCCCTTTCCGCCTTCAGGCCTCGCCGTGCAACCGGTGGGCCTGCATCTTTAGATGGCACGGACGCGGGCGCAACCTTCCTTCCGTGGGTTTCGTTATCTTAGGTTGTACTCTGTTGGAGGCCTCGTGGACCACAATGTTCGCGGAACAGAACAATTCAGCTGCAAACGCGGGACATGAAGCTGCCGACCGCAATGCGAGGAAGTCGGAGGATAAACAATGTCAGACCACGGGTCGCAGATCGGGGATCCCACCATCGCCGATGGCATCCTGGGCCGTGTGGTTCACCAATGCCCACCGCATCGAAATGCGCGGCGAGTCCATGCGCAAGAAACGCAATCCGCCACAGGACGAGAAGAAGGAATGAACCAAAACCAGTTTCGGTAAGATGTCTGAGTTACGTAGGAGCTACCATCCTGCACAAAGTCTTGGCTTGCTGGTGTAGAGAAGAAAATTTCACATGTGCTGCGGCGCTCGAGAGGAACGCTAGATTGAGAACGCGAATTTTAATTGCCTTTTGCGCATTGTGCATATGCCCTGGTTCCGTATTCGCGGCCTCTCAGACCTCCGCTTTTAAGTTCCTGCAAAAGCCTGGACCGTATCCAGTAGGTTTGAAGGTCGTCGATCAGTACGATCGCTCACGCATCTATCCCGCCTCCCTCAGGGACTCGCCAAAGTCCTCTGTAGGCGAGGACGCACGTCCCCTGCAGACGCTGATCTGGTATCCATCTTTGAGAAGTACAGGCAAACCAATGACGGTTGGCGACTATACCCAACTGGCCGACACGGAGATCCACTTCGGCGCTCCAGACAAAAAGAACAATCGGTGGCGTTCCCTGTTGAAGACGTCGTCCAATATCTCGCTGCGGGCGGTGCGGGATGCGAAGCTGGCAAAAGGCCGTTACCCGATTCTGATTTACGCCCCCAGTGACTCTTCCGTTTCGTGGGAGAATGCCGATCTGTGTGAGTATCTTGCAAGTCATGGCTACGTCGTTCTTGCAAGTCCGTCGATGGGGGTGTCGACGCGCGATATGACGGACGACCTGGACGGGATCAAGGCGCAGGCTCGCGATATCTCGTTTCTCATCACGTACGCTAGGTCGCTTTCCGATGCGGACTTATCTGAGGTCGCTGTATTGAGCTGGAGCTGGGGCGGAATCTCGAGCCTGTTTGCCGCAGCACGGGACCCTCGCATCGCTGCCCTGGCATCCATGGACGGCAGCATGCGCTATTACCCTGGTCTCGTGAAAATGGCAGGCGATGTTCATCCCGAGCGGATGGCCATACCACTTCTTTTCTTCACCCGGGGAGATGTGAACCTTGAAGATATCGAGAAATCTGATAATGCTCCTCCCGCCAATAGAGTCGGTCCAAACGTTCTGAACGCCTGGACGCATGGCGATGTGCTTACCGTGCATATGCTGGGCATGGCACACCCCGAGTTCAGTTCCATGTCTCAACGCAGGGAGAGCGCGCAACGTTTTGCGGAAAATCAAGTGGCCGATTACGGACGGGAGGACGCTAACACAAGTTACGCCTGGGTTGCGCTCTATAGTCTGAACTTCCTGGATAGCTACCTGAAAAATGATGCTTCGGCGAAGGCATTTCTTGAAAAGACCCCGGCAGAGACCGGCGTTCCTAAGCACTTTATGGGCATAACGTTTCGTCTCGCGGAGAAAGTATCTCCTCCGGACGCTAGGTGACCTCACGATCACGAGGAGTAGAAGCGTCGTCCTCACTCATGACTGCGATCCAAGCGCATCGCATAGAATCGGCTGCACGGAACTCCCGACCTGATGCACCCAGCTCCGATTTTATGAGAGAGAAGAGTCTCAATGGCTTTGATGATTCTACTGACCACTACAAACTCCAGGGACTGCGCCAGGCATGCGATATGGGGGCATGCCACGGTCGGCAACGCCATCTGAAATGGGGAAATAAGCGCCCTGAAAAGCGAAAGCGGCTACATTGGCCGGGGGCTTGCAACGAGAATACTGACAGGCATGTAACTCCAAGGTCTTCGCCGGCGAGCTATCGCGCCCTGGACGTGGCAGCCGGAAATGGCAAGGCGATCACTGTCCAGTGGTGGACCTTAGGTCGCGCTTCTGAATGACCCGAATACATCTGATGCAAATCGGCTAAGCACGTAAGGACTCTACCTTACGAAACTGGCCAGGCTTACGCCTGCCACCGCCGGGCTGGAAAGTAACAACCCGGCGGAAACGGCGACACCCGGGAACCAGAACAGCGGAGTCTCTGTCCTGCCTCGCGAGATTTACTTTGTAAAAATATCGTGGGTTCGGTCATAGCGCCTTTCGGTTTCTCCTGCGCGCTCAGCAGCCTCATCGGCGATACGATCCAGCTCCTTATCCGCTGGAGTTCCGGAGTCTTTCGACCGGTCTTGTTGTTTGGGTATCTTTGGGTCTTCCGCTGTGTCAGACATAATTCACCTCTTTCAGGAGCTGAGCCAGTGTAGAAAAGCCTTTCGGCCATGACTGGTCACAAAGGCTCACTTCGGCCACAAATCTCGTTCGGTTGTCGTTCAAGATCGAGGGGCGTCCCGATCACACCCAGTGCCTGACAGGCTGGCAATGATCCTGCGCCAGTACCCATCTACAAAGAAGAGCGTCGAGGAAAATGCTTCGCCGTCGAATGGAGGGAGGAATCTTTCCTTAGACTTCCGACCCCTGTCAGCCCTGACGGAACCGCGCTTTCGTCGATCAGAGTACAACGTTGACGACAAGACGCATGCCGGGATGCGCGAGGTCAATCAAGTAATACTGGCCGTCAATGTAATCCACGTAAACGTTGTCGGAATATCCCCAGTCCGCCGGCCATGGATCATAGAACCCGAAATAATAGCCGCCATAATTGAAACGTGAATAGCCCTGATAGATCACTGGGCGACTCATGCGGAAGTGGTGGGAACTGCCGAAATTGGCCGTGAAACGGGCGCTCGTAATGTGGCCGCCGCCGTGGCCGCCGAAATTGTGGGCCTGTTGTGAGCGCTGCACGCCCTGCGCCGGTTGCGGGTGGGTCGCTGCTGCGGTTCGGCTGCTCGGGGAAGCACGCATTGCCGACTTGGCCGGCTGCGAGTGTTGCGCGGTGGGCTTGGTCGGTTGCGGCTGGCTAGCGCGCTTGGTGGTCGTAGGGGGCTGAGTTCGTGTTGCCGCCTGCGTTGGCTGGGCCTTCGGTGTGGGCTGCGCCTGCCTTGTGGGCTGCGCCTGCCTTGCGGGCTGCGCCT
>PKYX01000461.1:160-8339 GCA_003132825.1 Acidobacteriaceae bacterium | reverse complement strand
TCTCGAGGTCGCGCTCGGCCTTGTCCGGTCTTTGTTCGAGCAATTCGGTGCGCGCCCGGTCGAAGAACTTTCTGGCATTCGGGGGAGCGGAGGCGGTAGTGCTGCTGAACGCAGTTCCTTCCGCTCTTCCTTCCTGACGAGAAAGTGTGAGGGTGCCGAGGTTCGGGTCGTCTTGCAAGTTATGTTGGGTGATGGTGAGGGCGTTCGAACCGAAGCCGGCCAGGGCTGCCTGGACCCGGCATCCTTCGTATTGTGTCTCCATCTGCCGCTTGGTGTCCCCTTGCTGATGGAGCGAGGCGGGAGCGGGGGCGGGAGCGATGGCGAAATTGCCGTTGGGGTCGGTTCGCGTGGTGTACACGACGGTCCCACCGCAGTCGACCGAGACCAGTACCGGTTCCCACAAAAGCGTTTCGCCCTCGACAGCAAGTTTCCCGAGAAGAACCCCGCCAGCGCGCCCCTGGCCCGACATCTGAGTCCAATATCCGTAGGTGCCGCTATCCTGGATGGAGTCGGGGCGTGTGATGGTCGAAGGAGGAGCCGGTGTTGAACTCATGCCTTGCCCAAAAACTTCGACGCCGAGGGTAAGAATCGAGAAGAGAAATACCAAAACTGAAACGGAGAATCTGGTTCTCATCACAGGCCTCGCTATCTGGTCTCATTATCCCACCATCCAATTACGTCCAGCAATCAGGTGGATTGGAGCATGGCCCGGTGACGGAGGTCGATTCTGCCGATCTTCGAGCGGCATGGAAGCTCTTTGGCGACGTGCGTGCGCAACCCAGATCCGCCCGCTGCCCTTGGCAGCGGCATGTTCGAGCGCGCTTGCAGCCCGGGCCCAGACCTTCGCTCGGTCTATTGGCGCGCGGCCATGCTGCTGTTGTGCGAACGTCTGGGGGTTACTCTCACCTTGGCTGCGCGATGGCCAGCTCGAATCGGTTTTCCAGGTTGCCGCTACCTTTCCGATGAAAAGGCTGCAAGTAGGTGTCGTCCATGAAAGCCTTCCATTCAACATACCGGAGTTTAACGCGACAGAGCGAATGCCAGAAGTAGGGCAGTAACCGAATGAACCGTACGGGCGATGGGATTATTCTAAGGATACTTCTCTGGCGGGTTGGTTGCCGTCGTCCCCGACCGTTGCGCGAAAACCGCATCACAATTGCGCTATCCTAGGGACGATGCGGATTCTGCTCACCCTGGCGCTGTTCGCCGCTTTGGCCGCGGCACAGCCAGCCGACCCCGACCAACTGCTCAAGAGCGCGATCGAGGCGCAACAGCACGGAGATTTCCAGACGGCGATCCGCCAGTACCGCCAGGTGCTCGAACTGCGGCCAAATGCCGTCGAAGCCAGAGTGAATCTCGGGGCCGCTCTGGTTCATGTCGGGCAGTTCGATGCGGCCATCGCGGAATACACCAGAGCGCTGCCCTCCGCGCCGCAGAAAAACGCCGTCCTTTTGGATCTGGCTCTGGCATATTACAAGAAGGGCGACTTCAAAAACGCACAGCAGCAATTCGAGACTCTGCATGGGGCGCAGCCGAAAAACCTCCAGGTCGCGATCCTCCTCGGGGACACTGAGACGCGCCTGGGAAAGGCGGCCGACGCGGTGACGATGCTCGAGCCGCTCGAGGGCGCAAACCCGCAGAATCTGGATTTTGAATACGTCCTCGGATCCGCCCTGATCCAGGGCGGCAGGCGTCGCGAGGGCGTCGCCCGGATCGAGAAGGTTGCCGACCGAAGCCACAGCGCCGATGCCTATCTGCTGGCCGGGTCTACCCTGCTCGAACTGAACGAATTCGAGCCCGCTCGGCACGATCTCGATGCTGCGCTGGCTCTCGACCCGAAGCTTCCGGGCATCTACTCGCTGGCCGGCACGGCGCGTGACAAGAGCGGGGATGTGAAGGCGGCGGAATCAGCTTTCCGGGAAGCTCTCAAACTCAACCCAGACGACTTCACTGCGAACCTCTACCTGGGCGCCATACTTTACAAGCGTCGGGAGCTGGAGGAGGCTAAGACCTATCTGGAGAGGGCACTGCAACTGGACCCTTCTTCGACCATGGCCGGCTATGAAGTTGGCATGCTCGAAAGCTCCACCGGACAATACGAAGCGGCGGCTGAGGAACTGGAAAAGGTCGTCAAAGAGGATCCTAGTTGGCTCGAGCCGCACGTGGAACTGGCGTCTCTCTATTACAAGCTGCACCGTCCGCAGGACGGAGCCAATGAACGGCAAATTGTCGAGCGCATTACCGCCGAACAACAGGCTAAGGGCCCGGGAACGCGTTAGCCAGCAGGTTCCTATCGCGCCCTCCCCGCGGTAAGCTAAAAGCTAAGGGCTGAATGCTCTTCTAGTCGGGTTCGGTAACCTTCAAAATGCGATCCCCATCGACGTCCTCGAGGGTTTGGACGATGCCCGAAGGCCAGTGAATCTCGATTCGTTGCGCCCGGCTGTCGGCGCCCAGGCCGAAGTGCACCGGCCCGTCGCTCGATGAGGCATAACCAACGCTGGTGGTCATGTGGTTGTATTGCGCGCCGCCTTTGGTCACGACCTTGACGCGGGCGCCGATACCGTCGCGATTGCTCTTGGTGCCGCGCAGCGCAATGTCGAGCCAGTGGCCGGACTGCTGGCTGCGATTCATCCAGATCTCCGCCTCCTGGCCGAGGGCCGTGGTGACGACGTCAATGCGCCCATCCCCGTCCAGGTCGCCGAAAGCGCAGCCCCGATGGCGGGCGGCAGGGGCCGCGTCGAGTCCGGCCTCCTGGGTCAGCGCTACCCACTTTCCGCTGGGGCCGGGGTTATGAAACACCGTGTTGTACTGATCGACCGGCTGGCTCGGCATCGAAATCGATTCCACGTGGCCGCGGGTCACGAACAAGTCTTTCCATCCATCATTGTCGAAATCATAAAGACCCGCCCCGAATCCCGACATCTGCAAGCTGGCGTCCCGCATGCCGCTCGGGCTCGTGACCTCGCGAAAATCGCCTTTGCCCGTATTCTGGAACAGAGGGAAGGTCTGGTTGTTCAGCGCGACGAAAACAATATCGGGATAGCCGTCGTTGTTGAAGTCGCGAAAGTCCAGACCCATCCCGGAAATAAAGTTCCCATCTTCCGGAAGAGCGACGCCAGTTTCAAAAGCCACCTCTTCGAACCGGTTCCCCAGGTTGTGAAACAGCGAATTGTAGGAAGCGTCATTGGTCACGAATAGGTCCGGGCGGCCATCCAGATCGTAGTCGGCGACGCCAACCCCCATGCCCTTTCCGGCATGTTCGCGAATGCCCCAGGCTTGGGAAACGTCCTCGAAGGTGCCGTCGCCTTTGTTCAGGAAGAGCTGATTCGGCTGGCCCTTATAAAACTTTGGATTACAGTAGTCCGCGACCCCTTGAAATCCGCATAGTGGGTGTACGTCATAGCTCCACTGCATGTAGTTGACCACAAACAGGTCCAGTAGGCCGTCATTGTTCACGTCCACCCAGGCGGCGGTAATCGCCCAGAAGGCTCCGTATTGCGGGTCCGGACGGTTCAGGCTGGCCTCGAGACCGGACTTCACCGTGACGTCGGTGAAGGTGCCATTCCGATTGTTGTGGTAGAGGGTGCTGTGATGCAGGCCGGCCACGAAGATATCAGGATAGCCGTCGTTGTCGTAGTCGGCGACGGCCACGCCCATGTCGTAGCCGGAGCCGGCCACGCCGGCGGCGTCGGTGACGTCGGTGAACACGCCATGGCCATCATTGCGGAAGAGGCGGTTGCGGTATTTCGGATCGTCCTTCTTGAGCGAGGCTATGTTCGCGCCGTTGGTGAAAAAGATGTCGGGACGACCGTCGCCGTTGTAGTCAAAGACCGCCACCCCCCCCGCCATGGTTTCGGGGGCATTTTTTGCGGGTGTCTCGTCATTTTCCAGCCGAAACGGGATTCTCTTGAGCTCGAATCGAATGGGACTGGGTAGAGCAGAGGCGTGCAGGAGAACAAGAGACGTGGCCACGAGCAGGCCACAGGCGACAAGCCGGGCAGGTCCGAGCGAAGGCATAAAAAGACAGGGTGGCCGAAGCCACCCTGTTGATGATTCTACCTCGCGGCTAACGCCTCAGAAGTAATACTTGAGGGCGAAAGTCATAATTCGGCTGCCCGTCTTGAAGCCCGGTTTGCCGGTAGTGGTGGTATTCGTGTTGGTCGGAGAAATGCCGGTCACGTTGGGATGGCAGTTCCCGTCGGCTCCCACCGGCGAGCCCAGGAAGGCGCATTCGTTTCCATCCACGCCCGTGGCCGTCCCCGAGATGGGTACGGTGTAGTTGTTGGTGAAGTTAAGGGACTGGTCGCCATTGCCGGCCAGTCCGAACTGGGCCAGGGGATGGTTCAGGAAGTTGGTAGCCGACATACGGAACTGCACGCTCTGTCGTTCCGAGATCTTGAACGTCTTGAAGAGCGCCAGATCGCTGTCAAAGTAAGCCGGACCACTCATGTCGGGCCAGATGAGCGCGCCTTGCTGCCCGAAGGCCGGCACCGAGAAGCAATTGGGGTTGAAATACTGACCCTTGGCCAAGTGCTTTGACGGGTCGCAGGTCAGAGAGGGCAGCAGATTGTTGATCGAACTTGTGCCGAACCAAGTGGACGGGCTGACGCTCGCCGACTTCAGACCATTCGGCAAGTTGATGGTGTTATCCGGAAGGTCCGGCGCCCCCGCGGTTGGGTAGGTGAGCCCCGGGAAGGTGGCGTTCAAGTTGCCATTGAGGTTCGGCTGGAGCGGTGCACCACTTTGGCGTGTCGTATAGCCAGAGAATTGCCAGCCATCGACTGCCCCTCCAAGAAACTTATTGCCACGAACAAAGCTGGGCAGTCTCCAGACATATGCCAGGTTGATGATTTGCCGGTGATCGTACGCCAGCGTCCCGTAGTTGTTCTTGATCGAGAACGGATCGACGATGGGACCGTTACCGGGACCGTTATCCGTCTGTCCGTCACGAATGCCGAGCACCTTGCTGAAGGTGTAATTGGTCAGGAAGGTAATCGGGCCGGACTGCTTTTGCCACGACGCTTGCAGCGAATTGTAGTTCGCGTAGCTGCCGTGGGTTAACAGGTAAACATCCTGGTAGTTGTTCAACGGACGGTAGTCGTTCGAGTTAAAGGAGGCATTGTAGCTCGCCACGTGACCGGGGCAAGCTAACGCGTTTTTGCCGGGATCGCTGTTGTTGCAAGTGAGGCCGCTTGGCGAAACGTTGATCCCAAGTGTGGGATCGGGCAAGAAGAACGTGCCGGGAAGCATGTTATTCAAGTCGTCGATCTTCCCGTTGTTTCCGTCGATCCATTCGTTTTCGCTCTTGTTGGCGACGTAGGAGACTTCGAACACGGAGCGCCATGGAAGCGCCTGGGATATGGTCACGTTCCAGTCCATGGTTAGAGGAGTCTTGTTGTCTCCCTCCTGCAAAGCATCCACGCTTCCGCCAACTTGATTGGTGCCATATCCTGGCGGAGGTACGAATCCTCCGACTCCCGAGTTAACTTGAGCATAGCCAGTCGTAGTTCCTGGAGTTGTATATGCCACCGCAGCTTCCGGCCCAGTCGCTGCGTCCGCGACCTGCGTCGAGATTTGGTAGCGGAACACGGCGAAGCCGGCGCGCAGCACCGTCTTTCCGGTTCCGAATATGTCATAAGCCAAGCCCACGCGTGGCTCGTAGTAGAACAGAGGAGACGTCAGACCTGAGAGCGGTATGTTCTTGTCGATGGCGTGCCATTCCAGACCGGTATTTGCCGGGCCTTGGGCTAGAGTTCCGGCGGGTCCGTTGACATAGCTGCCTGGATTCCAGACTTGGAACCCTTCCGGAGTCCCATACCACTGGCCCACATGGTCGAAACGCAGGCCGTAGTTCAGGGTCAACTGTTTGTTGGCCTTAAACGTGTCTTGCGCGTACAGCGACCACTGGTGGAACTTGAGGTCGTTGGTCGGGAAAGCGGTCTCCTGTTGGTAGTTAGCAGTGCGCCCCAGGAGGAAGTCTGCGACGACGTTCCCGGTGCTCATCGGACCCCAACCTAAATTGTACGTACCGTTGTCGCCAGGCGAAAGGCCGCCAGCGTTTTGGACGTTCTCGCTCGTATCCCAGTAGAACCCGGCCTTCAGGATGTGAGAGCCGAGCACCTTAGTGACGTTGTCGTAAATTGCCGGATCCTTCTTGATGCCACCGAATACGCCGTTGCCCCCCAAGGTTCCGTCAAAGGAAAATTCCTCGATGTTGGGGAATGAACCACCCCAGGGACCTTCGATGTTCGGTATCTGGGAAGTCGTATGATTAAACAGGCCCTTAACATTAAATCCGAGGGTCGACCGAGAGGCCGCCGCGGGATCGGTGAGCGTAGAAGGATTGATGTAACGGGCCAGCGTGAACACGAATTCATTGGTCGTGGTAGGGCTGAATACGTGCGTCAAGTTCGCCATGACCTCTTGCGAGGTAGTGTTGGCAGCGACCCCCGACGGATAAGGCAAGGTCCACGGTGGAGTCCACCAAACGCCAATTGGGTGCTGATCAACTTCGATCTGCCGGGTGTAAGATCCGGTCAATTTGGTGTTGTCGCTGATCGCGTAATCGATTTTCCCCGTGGCTTCCCAACGGTTCTGAGGAGTGGTGTTGAGGTATTGGTAGTTGTTCCAACCGTTTGTCGCCGACGGAGTAATGTTGGGTGTGGGATAAAACTTCGCAATGCCGAGAATATTCGGATCAAAATCAGCCGCCGGAACAGATGTGTTGGTGGCGCCGGCCGGCTCGTTGCCGCTCAGCGGCTCGTAAGCCACTTGCCAAACGTTGAGCAACTGGGTCAGCGTGCCCGCCGGTATGCCGGCGTTGCTGAAGTCGCCCCCCAACTGAGCGGGTGTGGGCACATTGTAGTTAATTGGAGTCGCGGCCGGATGCTGGATCATGTATTCGTAGCCGCCCCAGAAGAAGAGCTTTTTCCGGCCGTGGTTCAGGAAGGGGATCGGGCCGCCTGCGTTACCGCCCACGTAGTAATAATACTCGGAGGGGTTGGTCAGGCCCTGGCTATGGGAATATGCATCCTCGGAATTGAGGTCGCTGTTGCGAGCGTACAGATAACCTTCGCCGTGATACTGCGACCCGCCGCTCTTGCTGAAGGCCTGGAAGATGACCGGCCCTTTAGCGTATTCCGCGCTGTAGGACGACATCAGAACCTTAACTTCGGAAACCATGTCCTGATTGATATTCGCAATCTGGGTTCCCGCGTTGCCGGGATCGACCAAGTTAGCACCGTCCAGCATGTAAGCCATCGCGCCGTACGGCTGGGTGCCGTTCGAAGAATAAGCGCCCACCGGCCCGTTGTTCGTGCCGACCACCTTGTCGTTGAAACCGGAGCCCTGGCTGAGTCCATTAGTCAGCGCCATTCCGGGCATGAGCTTCAACAATTCGCCAGCGTCGCGGCCCTGGAGCGTAATGTCTTCCACCATCTGGGCGTTCACGGTGGTGCTGATTTCGGCGGTGTCGACGGGAACCACTGCATCCGCGCCTGCGACCACCTCAACCGTCTCGGGTCCGGTGCCCCCGACCGCCAGATTGATATTAGGCAGTGTCCGGTTGTCACCTTGGGAAAACACAATGCTGCCTTCCTGCCAAGCTTTGAAGCCCTTGGCGGAAACAGTCACGGTGTAACTGCCCGGCTGCACCGCGGTGATCGAGAAGAATCCCGAACCGTTCGCGATCGTTGTACGAATGTCCCCCGAAGCCTCATTCTTCATGGTCACTTTGGCATCCGGGATGACCGCGCCGCTTTGATCGTAGGCCGTGCCGTTCAGCGTTCCGGTTAACTGTTGGCCGAAGCAAAACGAGGCCACAAATAGCACGATTGCTAAGCCCGTTACTACTCCGACCCTCTTCAAACCAGCAACACTCAAATTCGAAATCATTGATCCGCCTCCGGATAATGGACGACTGGCAGTGGGCAACTCTTGGGTCAAGCTGCTCCGTTTTCGACTTGATTTCCGCAACCTTTAAACTTCCCCACGGGTCTAATGCCCGCTTCTGGTTGCGTTATCAGGCGACTCCCAACAAATCGGACGATTTTGACTACCATTAAATCACTGTAAGTTGATACAAGGTCAAGGTCTACACAGAGGCGTAACCTAAACATACTACCTCTGGCCCGCCACTTGTACCGCTGTTCGAAATTGCTTGTCAAGCAAAATCGTTATT
>PKYX01000461.1:0-138 GCA_003132825.1 Acidobacteriaceae bacterium | reverse complement strand
GCCAACGAGGCCGGGAAACCGAGCGGGGAGTGACGAAGGGGAGCGGCGGAAGCAACACCACCTTTAGTAATAGGGGGTCGCCACAGTAGGGGGCAGCGGCGAGACGGGCGACGGAACCTCCGGGCTCGGTTACGGATC
>PKYX01000206.1 GCA_003132825.1 Acidobacteriaceae bacterium | reverse complement strand
GGGCCGGAACTTGGACGGCCAACCCGAAGCCATAGTCCTCCTGTTTTTTCTGCCGTCCCTGAAGGCAGGGAACTGCCAGGAGACAGAGGATCGCTAGCACTTGAAACCGCATCCGGAGGTCCCGCAGGAGGGGTCGGGCCCGGAGCAGCCGTAGGACCGGGATCAGGGCGGCAGGGCCCCGATTTTTCCGACCCGCGTTGAGGTTGCCCATGTTCCGCCGCTCCCAGTTCCGGCAAATTCGAGGACGGTTTTCAGCGCGCCCCGAGCTTTCATACTCTGGATGGCGCGGGGCTGTCAACCGAGTGAGGGCGGGAACTCAGGAGAGTGGAGGAGAAAATCGATTTTCAAAGCCAAGACGTTGAGTTGTCACGACCATGTTAATAAATTGTCAAAAATTATGTTGCAAACGAGATTTCTGCAGTGGTAGGATCGCTCCCCGGTATGGCGGTCCTACCATTTTAGGGCGATGAACACCGAGCTTGCACGTCGAAAACGGCTTGAAGTGGCCCCTCGAGGCTTGGAACAGCTCTGTTCTCCTGGTTCCTACCCGAGCTCGCCCCGTAACCGAGGGGTGCATCCTTCGCCGGAACGCGATCCCGAGGTTCGGCCTTATCCGGAAACCGCCACCTGGCCCGACTCCCCCTGCCCCAGCCCGGTTGGTGCCTGTGCTGGTACGCATCTCTCGGAAAACGATTTCCGAAGGGTTCGAAGACCACTGCTACTGATTACCATGGAAGCGTTTCGAGTACCGCTGGACCGTTTTCGGTTCAGCGCAGGGCCATTGGGGGGTTTCACTTCGCATCAGGAGGACTGAATGACCTCTTCCCGGAGAAATCTCGCGGGTCTTTTGCTGTTGGCGGCTTTTCTGTGCGGCTCGGTCAGCAGCGCCCATGCCCTACCGGCGTTTGCCCGGAAATACGGCTTGCGCTGCTCGGCGTGCCATGAGGCGTGGCCCATGCTCAATTACTTTGGACAAAAGTTCAAAGACAACGGCTACCAACTGATGAACGACCGGGACGCCCCGATTTGGCAGAACCCGTCGTATTGGCCGGTGACTTTCCGCATCACTCCGTTCTGGCATCGGGAAAGCACCGACAAAGTGCAGGTTGACACCGCCGGAGGTGGATCGGCGGAACAGCAGGTCACCAATCACGGTTTTGACCTGAGCGGTCTGGATTTTCATACCGGCGGCACGCTCGAGAAGAACCTTTCGTTTTACGTGCTGCCGTCCTCGGACGCGACCGGCGCGTTTCACTTCGAAACCGTTATGGCACGGCTCGACAACCTGTTCGGCAGTTCCTGGTTCAACATCAAACTGGGGAAGTTCGAGCTGGATAATCTGGTTTCGGAGAAGCGAATCCTAACCCTTACGAATATCTCGGGTGTCTACGAGACCTATCACTTCATTCCGGTTGGAGATAACAACATCTTCGGACAGATCGGCGACAACCAGCTTGGCGTCGAGTGGATGGGACACTCCTCGAACGACCGCTCCCGGGTTTCAGCGGCTCTGCTCAGTTCCAATGATGGCCAGGTGGGTCTGCCCTCGAGCAATGCATACAGCGGATTTTTCGCGGCCAGCCAGGCCTTCGATGTCGGCAAGCTGGGAGTGGATCGCATCGGCGGGTACGCCATGGTTGGCGAGGCGCCCACTTACTTTCTGACCACTGCAGGCGGTCCGGTCGCCACCCCTTTCGGCAACGCGGGCGGCCAAGGCAATAAGTCCTTCAGTCGGGAAGGCTTTGTCGGAATGTTCTACTTCGGCAAGGTGGACTTCCTGGTGGTAACCCAACATGGATCCGACAATGCTTACTTTGGCACCAGCACGGCGTCGAATGTGGCCCTGCCCACGGGAGCGCGGAACCCCACTTGGAATGGATACATGGTCGAAAGCCACTATGTATACAGTCCCCAACTGGTCTTCATCCAGCGCTCCGAGTGGGAGCGGATGTCGCAGCAGGCCTTGCCCACCAATCCCTCAAACCTGGGGAACATGGACATGTACACGTTTGGATACCGCTGGTATCCCATCATGACCAGCCGCGCGGGCTTCGCCTTTCACAACGAGTATTCGTGGCTGCGCACCAATGGAATATCGCCGTTGACAGCCGGCGATGTGACTTCGAGCAGCCTGTTGCTTGGATTTGACTTCGATTTCTAGGGAGGAGACCAATGCGCACACAATCACTGAAATGGTCGCTAGGCATGGTGGCGGTTGCGGTTCTCGCCCTGTCCTCCTTTTCCGGGGCGCAGATTACCAAGGCGGAGGAAGATTCGCGAATGGGCATGGAGAGCCATATTGGCAAGCTCACCGGCCACGCCAAGGACGCCAAAGGGGACTATCGCAGATATTGCGTCGGCTGCCACGGCGACGAAGGAGACGGCAACGGCGAGAATGAGCCCTGGGTTGACCCAAAGCCGCGCGACTTCGAGCTGGGTGTATTCAAGTGCCGTTCCACGCCGACCGGCACACTGCCCATAGACGAGGATCTGTTCGACACCATCGCGCGTGGCCTGGACCGCTCCAATATGCCGCCCTGGAACACGTTCACCAAACAACAACGTGCGGACCTGGTGGCGTACGTGAAGCACTTCTCACCGCGCTTTGTATCGGAAAAACCCGGCACGCCGATTCCAGTGCCCCCAGCTCCCGAAATCACCGCGGACAGAATCAAGGCGGGACAGGAAGTGTTCAAGAAGATGGAATGTTGGAAGTGCCACGGTGTGGAGGGCAGGGCCAACGGCCCGTCGGCTTCAACTCTGACCGATGACCAGAGCCGGGCGATCCAAGCCTTCGACTTTACCGAAGGCGCACGCTTCAAGTGCGGCGTGAGCGATGCCGACCTCTACAAGATTTTCATGACCGGTCTCGATGGCACGCCGATGCCCTCCTTCGCCGACAACATCAAGCCGGAGGAAGCGTGGGAGTTGGTGTTCTATCTGCGCACGCTCGAACCGATCAAGAGCAAAGAGAAAGAAGTAGCGAAGGGGCTGAACTTGAAGCCGATCACTCCGAATGCTCCTTAACGGCATGTCTGCTTTTGTCAGGAGAAACAAACCCATGAAGATGAAGAAGCGATACCAGTACCGGTCTGCACCGCTGCTTCTGGCACTATTTTTGATCTGTCTTGGCGTCAGGATCCTGGGGCAGAAGGTAAACGCAGCCCCGCCCGCCGCGGGCAAGATCACCGGAACCGTGAAGCTCGATGGCGCCGCCCCGCACATGAAGGGGATCGATATGACGAAAGACCCCTACTGCGCGAAGTATCACGCGAGCGCTCCGGCCCACCTGGAGAACGTGGCGGTTGGTTCCGGCGGAGGCCTGGAGAACGTTGTCCTCTATCTCTCCGAGGGGCTCAGTGCAACCGCGGCCGCCGAGGTGCCCTCTCAAAAGGTGCAGCTCGACCAAAAGGGATGCCAGTACCTTCCGCACGTTATTGCGGTCGATGTGGGCCAGCAGATGGAAGTAATCACGAGCGACCAAACCGCCCACAACATCCACCCCCTGCCCGATATGAGCACCGGCAACATCGGGTGGAACCGTTCGCAGCCGCCCGGGGCTCCGCCCTTTGACTCCGCCTGGAAAGGCGAGGAAGTTGCCATCCCGGTGAAGTGCAACATTCATCCTTGGATGCATGGCTACATCGCAGTGGTCAGGGGTCCGTATGCTACCACCGACAGCGATGGCTCCTTCACCATCGCCAACGTGCCTCCGGGGAGTTATACGGTTACGGCGTGGCAGGAGGAATACGGAAAGCAGACCGCAAAAGTAACGGTTGCCGCCGCCACGCCCGCGACCGTGGACTTTACTTTCAAAGCGAAGTAGAGAGAGTGGGGTTGCGCAAGCGGTCGACCCGGGACCAACCCGCGGTGACCGCTCCACTGGATGAACTGGCTCAGCAGTCGAACTCGAGGCAAAACTCATGGCCAAGTTTTTCGCGGTGACTATTATTCTCATTGCCATCGGTTCGGCGATCCCCATCGTGAGGGGGACCTGGACGCAACCGGTGGACATCTCGACCCACGGATACGAGATCGACCACCAGTACCACGAGACCATGTGGGAAGCTGGAGTCGCGTTCCTCGCGGCGCAGATTATTTTGGCCGTTTTCATCTGGAAATTCTCTAACCGCCGCGAAGATGCCGAGATCCGACGCCTTCCAGGCGGAGCTGCGGGACTGGTCCTCGCGGCTGTGCTCTTGGTGGGCACGGAGGTTTTAGCGCTCGGAGTGTTCGGAATGAATGCCTGGGGCAAGGTATATTTTGCTCCGCCCGGGCCGGCCGCCATGCCGATCCAGGTGCAAGCCGGACAGTTTGCCTTTTATTTCCGCTACCCGGGCCCGGACCGAACTTTCGGCCCGCTGCACCCGGACAAAATCAATGAAGCCAACGAGAACTTTTTTGGCCTGGATCCGGTGAGTGATCCGGATTCGAAAGACGACATCGTGNNGAGTGCAGCAGGATTTCGTTCCCGGACTGGATGTCTCACTGCATTTCACGGCCACGAAAGTCGGCAAATACGAGATTGTCTGCACCCAGCTTTGCGGGCTGGGGCATTACAACATGAAGACCTATCTCGAGGTCATGTCGCAGGAAGACTTCGACAGCTGGCTCAAGCAGCAGGCGGCGCTGCAGTAGGCGTCACCATGGCGTTTGTGGCGGGCGCACCAAGACATCTCGTCGATGAGGTGAGGACATGCACGACGTATCGGGGCAGGCGGCACATCACGCGCCTCCGCAGGGCTTCGTTAGAAAACACGTCTTCAGTCTGGATCACAAAGTGATTGGAAAGCAGTACTACGCCCTGGCTCTGGTCGCGGTGTTCACGGGGATGGTGCTTTCCTGGCTGATGCGCCTCCACCTGGGATGGCCGAACTTGGCGATTCCCGGCCTTCACTGGATTTCGAAGACGGGCGCGCCCGGCAACCTCATGACGCCAGAACTGTATCTGCAATTAATGACCATGCACGGCACCATCATGGTCTTCTTCGTTCTTACGACCGCGCCTTTCGCCGCCTTCGGCAATTTCTTTCTGCCCATCCAAGTGGGCGCCGAGGACATGCCCTTCCCCCGCTTCAACATGATGTCGTTCTGGGTGACGTTTGTAGCCTTCCTGGTGATGATCGCGTCGTTTTTCGTGGCTGACGGGCCCACTCTCGGCGGCTGGACGCAGTACGCGCCGCTGAGCGCGGTGGGCGCAGTTTCGGGACCGGGGCAAGGTTCCGGCGTGGTTCTCTGGGCGGCATCGATCGGCATTTTTTGTATCGGCCAGTTGCTGGGTTCGTTGAACTTCATCACCACGACGCTCGACATGCGCGCCAAGGGCATGTCGCTCATGCGGTTGCCTCTGACCGCTTGGGCGTGGTTCATTACCTCCTGCATGGGCCTCACCGCGTTCGCCGTGCTCATGCCGGCCTGCATCCTCCTCATCCTGGATCATGTGGCCGGAACCAGCTTTTTCGTTGCCTCCAACCTGGTCATTAACGACCAATTGCAGCCGCACTCCGGCGGATCGACCCTTCTGTGGCAGCACCTGTTCTGGTTTTTCGGTCATCCTGAGGTGTACATCGCCATCGTGCCGGGCATGGGCATCGTGTCCCATGTTCTGATTGCCAATATGCGCCGGCCGCTATTGAGCGCCAAGGTGATGATCGCTTCCATGGGAGCCATTGCCTTCCTCAGCTACATGGTCTACGGACATCACATGTTCGTCAGCGGAATGAATCCGGTTTCAGCGCTGGCTTTTTCCTTCCCCACGCTGATCATCACCATCCCGGCCACCATCATTACCCTGCTCTGGATCGGCAGTCTGTACGGATCCAAGCTGCGCATCAACACGGCGTCGCTGTTCGCGCTGGGCTTCATTTCCATGTTTGTCAGCGGCGGCGTCAGCGGCTTCTTCCTGGCGCAGCCTTCGATCGACATCATGTTGCATGCCACCTATTTTGTGGTGGGCCACTTCCACCTGGTCATGGCGGTCGCGGCCATCTTCGGGATCTTCTCGGGAACCTACTTCTGGTTCCCCAAGATGACCGGAAAGATGATGAACGAAACTCTGGGCAAGCTGCACTTCTGGCTGACCTTCGTGGGCGCCTACTGCATCTTCATGCCTTTCCACTATCTCGGGATCATGGGCAATGTTCGGCGCTACGCGCAGTTCGTGGATGACTATCTGCAGCCCGTCCTCGGAGTGCATAAGTTCATCACCGTGGCGGCGCTCCTCACCGGAGCCGCCCAACTGATCTTTCTTTACAACTTGATTCACAGCCACTTCTGGGGCAAAGCTGCCCCAGAGAACCCGTGGCAGGCGACTTCGCTCGAATGGTCCATTCCTTCTCCGCCGCCGTTTGACAACTTTGGAGGCAAGCACCCGGTGGTCTACCACGATCCCTATCAGTACGGCGTCAAAGGATCGATGGGCGACTACATCATGCAGGACTCCCCCGAACCGTCTCCAACCGGCGACTAGACGAGCGGCGCAGCAAGAATGGTGAGGGAAAATATGGCAACCACGGTTCACCAACCGCCGCAGATCAGGACCCGGCCGGATCCATCCCGGCTCGGGCAGGGCGGAAATGGCGGCGGCAATCCGACCCGGGCAGGCGGCAGCCCGCGGGTTGCGCTCGATGACTCATCTCCCGCTTCTCGCACCGGCATCTGGGTTGCGATTGCGGCCATTACCATGACGTTTGCCGCCTTCACCAGCGCCCTGATCGTTCGTCAGGGCGCGTCGCTCGAGGCGTGGCATCTCGCCCTCCCGCACATCCTTTATCTGAACACTCTGATCCTGCTGGCCAGTAGTGTGACCCTCAAAATCGCCCGCCGCCGCTTTCACAGCTTCCTTCATGGAGCGGAGGGGGAAAGAGTCGCGGTTCTCCGCGGCCTCTATGCGACGCTCGCGCTCGGTCTGCTCTTCCTCGCCGGCCAGTACATGGCCTGGATGCAGTTGAACGCCCAGGGGCTCTATCTTGCGACCAATCCGGACAGCTCGTTTTTCTACCTATTCACTGCCGTGCATGGGTTGCATGTATTGGGCGGCCTAGCCGGCTTGCTCTACGCGATTCGCCAGCTGGGCCGGTCGGACTTGCGCGCCAGTACGCTCGCGGCCACCTCGCACTACTGGCATTTTATGGACATTCTTTGGTTGTACCTGCTCTTCGTTCTTTGGATGAGGCTGTGAGCCATGCAACAGGAGGCGCCGTGAGCGAAGCCAATTTGACGCTGGGAGGGCACGGAGCGGGCGTATCGGAATCGCCCCCGTTTGCGATCCCTACCAAAAAGCTGGCCATGTGGCTGTTCATCATCGCCGACGCGATGACCTTTGCGGCGATGCTGATCGCCTACGGATTCCTGCGCAACGCTACTCCGAACTGGCCAACACCGTTTCAGTTCAGCCCCAGCATCGTCAATGTCATGGTGATGACTTTTATCCTGGTCAGCAGCAGCCTGACCATGCTGATCGCCGTCCGGGCCGCTAAGGCCGGCGACAAAAGAAGAGCCTTCACTTGGATTCTTTTCACCGCGCTGGGCGGCGCCATTTTTGCGCTGCTGCATATTCACGAGTGGGTGGGAATGATCGAGGAAGGGGCACGGCTGTTTCAAAATCCCTGGGGAACCGGATTGTTCGGCGCCGCATTCTTCAGCGTCACTGGGTTGCATCTGCTGCACGTCACCTGTGGTGTAGTCGCGCTGGTGGTCGTGGGACTTCGTTACGAGCGGGGCCGCTATAACGCGGATGACATCGAAATTACCGGCCTCTATTGGCATTTCGTGGATATTGTTTGGATGTTTGTCGTGCCGCTGGTTTATCTGTTGAGCATTGCGCGCTGAGCCCCGAGAATGCGGAGGAAAACAGTCGATGAGTGCAGGCGAACAACATCGTGGCGGATTGGGCACCGACATCGCGGTCTATTTGTGTCTGCTGGGCATGTCAGGGCTGCAGATCATCCTGGCGTATGCCGGCACCGAAGGAAGGCAGCTATTCGTACGCCTCCTGGTCGTGGCGGTGGTGCAGGCCGTGATTGCGGTTCTGTTCTTCATGCATCTGCGCGAAGAGCGCCGCGGTTTTGTTTGGTTTGTCGCGGTCTTCACCCTGTTTGTGCTGGCGGCCTTGACCTATGGGTGGACCGACAGCTTTCGCATCATCAACGGTGTACCCTTTGCCCATTAAGGATCGGACCGTGCTGAGGAGGAAAGCGCCATGAAGCGGTTGAGTCCTCTCCCCCTTGCCGGGATTGTGTGCGTCGGCCTGTTTCTGTTCGCGGCTCCGATCCCGGCGCTGGCCCAGGCTTGCCCGCTGTGCTACACGCAGGCGGCTTCTGCGGGCGCTCGTATGATTCAGGCTTTGCGGAGCGGGATTCTGGTTCTGATTCTGCCTCCAATGTTTATGTGGATCGGTCTCGGTATCGTTGCGTATCGCCGGCGCAATCGGTTTCGAGATGCTGATCAAACCGCGGGAGGGGTCCGATCCCGGTAGAAAGCCTCAGGTTCACCGATGCCCCCAATGGCAAGCGCTCGTGCAATCCGACATCCGGATCCTTCCCATGCCAGTCTGGTCGTAGTGCGGGACTATCTGGCTCTGACCAGGCCAGAGGTGAACCTGCTGATCCTGATGACCACCTCGGCGGGATACTATCTCGGGTCTGAGGGTCCGTTCCGGACCGCCAGGTTCTTCAGCATGCTGGTTGGCACGCTGCTGGTCGCGAGCGGAACCGCTACACACAATCAGTGGATGGAGCGGCGCTACGACGCCCAGATGCGGCGCACGGCCAATCGGCCTTTGGTTTCCGGCCGAGTCAGCGCCCGCGCAGCCCTCTGGTTTGGGCTCTCGCTGAGTGCGGCCGGGGGCGTGCTTCTGGCGGCGTCAGTGAACGCCCTACCAGCCTTGCTCGCGATCGGAACCTCGCTAGGATATCTGCTGGTCTATACGCCCTTAAAAAGGAAAACACCGCTGTGCACGCTGCTGGGCGCCATACCCGGCGCCATGCCTACTCTGATCGGTTGGGCGGCGGCCGCGGGCAGGATCGGAGGGAATGCCTGGTTACTGTTTGGAATTCTTTTCTTGTGGCAGTTCCCTCATTTCCTGGCCATCGCACTCATGTATCGGGAAGACTACGCGGGAGCTGGGTTTCGGATGCTGCCTCGATTCGACGCCGATGGCAGCTTCACCAAGCGAGAGATTTTGGTGTTCACGGTTGTCCTGGTGATGGTCACCATGCTCCCTTTGGCCGGCCAGAGCGGCGCAACCTACTGGCTGATCATGTTCACTGCCGGGGCGTTGTTTGTCTATCAGACGGCTCGACTGGCTCAGTCGGATTCCCGGATGCGGGCCAGCCGTGTGCTGCACGCCTCGGTCCTCTACTTGCCCGTGGTCCTCG
>PKYX01000185.1:2983-3106 GCA_003132825.1 Acidobacteriaceae bacterium | reverse complement strand
TTCGATCACCCGGTCCGCCATGCCCTTCTCGGCGGCCCGGTGCAGGAGTTTCAGATTGCTGATCTCTTCAATCCTCCCCACGCCAATATTCTCGCGGGCCGTCATCTCGTATCTCATAAAGTC
>PKYX01000185.1:0-2921 GCA_003132825.1 Acidobacteriaceae bacterium | reverse complement strand
CACGATCGGCCGAGGCGCAGGCAAGGCGTGCGGCTTGGAACGAATGGTGGGCTGCATCTCGAAAAAAGCCAGCAGATCGGTGAGGAACAGCGCCTGGTCCGCAATGCTTGAAACGGTGGAGAAAATCTGCTGAATGTTGCCGCTGATCTGCAGGATGGCGCCGGAAAGAAATATCATTCTTCCGATGGTGATCTGACGGCTGACCGTGCGTAGGATAATGACAATGTAAGCCGCATAGTAGCCGGCGGTGCCGATGACGGATAAGAAGGACCCCGCGACCAGCCTGCGCCGCGCCAGCTCGACATTCTCCACGTAAATTTCATCGGAAAGCTTGGTGAACCTTCCGAGAAGGAAATCCTTCAAGCCAAAGAGCTTGAGTTCCTTGGCCGCTTCCCGGCTGCCGCCGAGAACCCGCAAGTAGTCGAGTTCACGCCGGGCAGGGGTCTGGCGGAAGTTTTTCTCATAGCCAAGAAACGCGAAGTGACTCTCCCCGAGGAACGCGGGAATCACGGTAGCGACCAACAACAACAACAACCAGGGCGAAAAAAACAGAATGGCAGCGCACAGCGAGAGGGTGGTAATGGTCTGCTGCAGCAGCCGCCCGACCGACTGGATCATCCCCAGCCGGTCCGTAGCCTGCACGCGCGCCCTCTCCAGGCGGTCATAGAACACGGGATCTTCATAGGCGAGCAGATCCAGTTCCGCTGCGTGTTTCATGACCTGGATGCTGATGTAGCGGGTGTACTTATCCGCCAGTAGACCGTCGAGATAATCGACGACTCGGCTGAGAATGGCGCTCGAGACGACCAGCCCCAGTTCAGCTGCCACCAGCCACCAGAACCCCGGCGCCAGCGGTTTGTGGGCGTTGACAGCACGGTTGATGCCGTCAACGATGAGGTTCGCGATCCACAGCAGTGCGATCGGCAGCAGGGCAACGAGCAGCCGGAACATCACTCCGAGCGTGACCACCGTCGGGCCGGATTGCCAGACGATTTTGAGAACCGGCGGCAGATTCCGCAGGGCGGAAAGTCGTTCTTCCCATCCGCTACGGACCTGTCCCTGCTCAGCCACGCTCGAAATCCTCTCTATATATACTTCAGCTTTGCATACACTTCAGCTTTGCGATCCTCAAGACATTGGGCGACAGGATGAGATCCCGCCCGAATCGGGAATGCCATCCGTTTCGGGTCGCGACCCTAATTAAAGCAGATCACGCTGCACTCTAATCTTACACTTGTCGCAGGCACAGCCGATGATTCTTCGCTGGCCCCAGCCAAGATTCAGTCTTTCCCGCTATCCCCTTGCCACATCTACCTTTACACCGGTGCGACCAATGACCTCCGCGCCCGCCGGAGATTTAGCAGCGTATCGCTCCGGCCCTAGGTTTCCGCCGGGGGCAACCTCATCCCGGGAAAACTATCGTGGGTTCGGACCCAGGTTACGATCCTTAGAAAACGCGCGGCCTGGTATAGCTCGCCCCCATTGGGAGGAGGATCGCTCGGCCTCGACCACACGACGCGCTGACGCGGACCGTTGTCCCTCATCCTGTCTCAGTCTTGAGGTGTGCTGTATGCGGAGCCCCAAAATCCTAGCACCAGCACCCGTTCGGAGCTATCAGGTAGGGCCGGTAGCGAACCACCCAAATTGAGGATTTAGCGTAGCGGCGTACAGAAACTCTTGACGCTAGTTACAGGCTCGCTGGGATGGCTCAGCTACTTCAATGGACCCCAGTTTACACGAAAGCCCTTGACTAGAGCGCCCCACCCACCCGTCCAGGCTTTCCGAGGCCGTCGCGACCGACGCCTGCTCCGGCCTACCCCCTGAGCGCTCAGCGGTAAGGAATTTCGCGATGCGAGATCATGCCTTTTCCCTCTTGAACCGTGATGAACTGATTGGGCTTGAGGTTCGAGATTGAGTCCTTTCGCCCGCTCGGCCACAGAATATCGAGGCTCACGGTTTTCCCCGCCAGGGGTTTGCCCAGACCGAACGTCAACGGCAACTCGCTTTGGGATAAATAGCTCGACCCGGTTTTGACCATGGCAAACAGCTGTGCGCCCTTGCTGGTCTTGACTGTGACTTTCGCCCCGATCCCGTCGCGATTCGAGCGTGTGCCGACTGTCCTTACGCGCAGCACGTCATTTTGGTTTCCATTGTCGTTGCGCAGCAAGCGCGCCCAACCGTTGTTGGTCGTAATCACAAGGTCGAGATCGCCGTCGTTGTCGAAATCTGCATAGGCCACGCCGCGGCCGACGACCGGCCGCTGCAGAGCTGCACCGAGTCGGTTGGTCACATCTTCGAACCTCGTCTTGCCCAGGTTGTGGAACAGAAGAGGAGATTGCGCGTATTGCACGTTGGGCTGCACGACGCTGATGTCGTCGGAAACATGGCCGTTGACCGCGAGAATGTCCAACAACCCGTCGAGGTCGTAGTCCAGGAACAAGGTGCCGAAGGTCAGCGATTTAGTCGATATTCGGGAAATGCCGGTGACGGGGGCCTGGTCGGTAAATAGACCGGAACCATCATTGTGGTAAAGAGCCATGCCCTCGTTGGTGAAGTTGCCGACCACCAGGCTTTGCCTCCCGGAGTTATCATAGTCGGCTGCATCGGTGCCCATGCCGGCCCGGACCGTGCCCGCTTCGCTATAAGCCACGCCAGCCGCGACTGCCACATCCGTGAAGGTTCCGTTGTGATTATTGCGGTAGAGCTTGTTTGGTTCGGTGTCGTTCGAAACAAAGAGGTCGAGCCAGCCATCGTTGTCATAGTCCAACAATGCGATGCCCAGCGACTTGCTCGTGGGATCGTAGAGGCCAGCCTTTCGCGTGACGTTCTCAAACGTTCCATCGCCCTTGTTGTGGAAGAGCGTCGAGCTTTCCCCTTTATACCTCTGCGGAGTGCAGTAAGACTTGTTCTTGTTGTCCAGT
>PKYX01000040.1:1573-6960 GCA_003132825.1 Acidobacteriaceae bacterium | reverse complement strand
TTCTATATAAGGGAATGTCAAGAGAAATATTTCTCCCTGCACCGGAGGCCGTATATATTTTCGTGCATTCAGCCCCCCGTGTGCACCCACCCGATGCGCTGCGTTCTGATTATCTGCCTTCACCTCGGCCGGTCGCGTTGAGGGGCGACAGGATTTTCCTATCCCACAGGTTCTCATTTGTTGGTTGTGACGACGTGCCATTCGGTTCCTGAAACCGGACAAGCAAACTGGTTGCAAAGATGCCAACCATGATTCTATTTGAGACTCGTGGTCTATTGCTTTCTTGGGTTATCCGAGGGGGCATAGGATTGAAATTGAGACTCGGTGTCCGAAGACACGCGCTGAGCCTAACAACTTACTAGATACTCACCCTCGACCCCGAGCGTCTCAAGAACTTCGATTGACCATCGCCAGGTATGAACCCGGGAGATGGGAATGGGCTCTCGTCAGACGCTCAAGCAGCTTGTGATTTCAATCGTTGGACGTCGAAGCACTCTCCCTTCTTCCACAGAATTAAAGTGATGGCCGCAATCTTGCGCGCCAGAGTAAGGCGAGCCATGCTGGGTTTCATTCCCTTGGCCTGCAAGCCGTCGTAAAAATCTCGCAACGGCCCCGGATGAATGATGGCCGCGGTAGCCGTGCTCTTGAAAACATGTTTCAAATCGTGGTTGTGATTTTGGTTCAGGCCTCGAATCGCTAACAGCTTCTTGGAACGCTTTAACTCGCCGCCCACCATGCGATATTCCCCGCTGATCCGTGTCTCCAGAGCCAGGCCGCTGTAGGCCCAGAGTTGTCGTTTGGTGCGAAAACGGTATGGAGTCTGGATCAGGGCGATGAGCAGGGCTGTGCGCACTGGCCCCACATAGGGAACCTGTCGTAGCCATGGACTCGCCGTATGTTTGCGGCTCTCCATCAACAGTTCCCGCCGGGCCTGCTGACGCAGCGGTTGCAAGGCGTCCAATTGCTGGTAGTATCGTTCCGCCCGTCGGCGCACTCCTACTTCCGATATCTTCTTTAGCCACTCACTCCGATGTCGTGGGGCGTAAACTTGCTGACCGGCACAAGGAATGGCCCAGCTCCGATAGAGCGCCTTGAGGCGATTCATCACCCGCGTAACATCTTTGGTCATCGTCAGATAGGTGCGGGCGAGTTCGCGCAGAGTCCGCACCCCAGCCTCGCCGTGGTAGACCGGCGAAAGCAACCCAGCCCGTAGAAGCTCGGCCAATTTGCGAGCGTCGATCTTGTCGTTCTTGTTGCCTCCCTTCAGCAGGGCATTCTTCCGGGGATCGCATACCACCACTTTCGCAACCTGTGGCTTGAGCAAGTCATACAACCAGGTGGCGCAAGTTCCTTCTTCGAAGGTCACCTGTATACTCCCTCGTAGTCCTTGGAAAAACTGCAGAATGGTAGCCGCCTTGGTTTCTATCACGGATTCCATCACAAGCTTTCCGCTCGAATCCAACACCGCAACCGAGATGCTTGCTTGATGTACGTCCAGGCCAATATACTTTTCACCAGGCATAAGGGTGTTCCTTTCGTAGGCAATGAGGATCAGTGCTCATAACCTTACACAAAAAGGGGCGCCCTTTTATAATGCGTTGAAAGTTGCTGCAAGCTGCAAGAAACATTAACTGCGGGTAATAAAAAACATTATGGATAGACTCAGTGGGCAAAAACTGATGTTGGCGCCATGTTGCCCATGGTCCGATATCCCGCTGGCGACGGATGCAAATGGTCTCCTGAATCATAAGCGGGAAGCATTTGGTCGGGATGTGCTGGATCAGCCGTAAGTTTATCGAAGTCGATCACTGCGTCGAAATGCCCGGGTTCGCGAATCCACTTGTTTACGGCCACACGGTCGGCCTCGTTCGCGGGACTAGGATGGTAATATCCAGAGCCACCATAAGGAAGAATGGTCGCGCCGAACACTTTAATCCCGTGACTGTGCGCTCTAACGATCATCTGCTCATACGCGCCGATCATTTGCTGAACCAGCGCTTCGTGTTCAGCCTGTGATATGTCGCCTTCGCGCGATAATTTACCCAGATCGTTCACTCCTTCCAGCACAATCAGATAACGAACTCCTGTTTGTGCGATGATGTCGCGATCTACTCTCGATAAAGCATTTGGTCCGAGTCCGTCAGTGAGAAGGTGGTTGCCACCGATCCCTTGGTTCAAGACCGCCAACATCCTTGTTTTGCGATCGGCCTGTAATTTTCTTGCCAGCACATCGGGCCAACGGTCGTTTCCGTTGGTGGTTGCACCATGACCATCGGTGATCGAGTCGCCAAGCACAACAATAGCTGCGGAATCCTTAGCGGCATTTACATCTACCCCGGCGATCCAATACCAGTGCTCAATCTTTTTTGCATAGGGCAAATCGGCAGCGGCGACCATGTCACCATGCACAAGATAAGAAGTCGAACGAGAACCAGGATGCCCGGTCTGTTGTTCAGGCGGCGTGTCCATGTGAAGGGTGATCGTCAAATCAGAGAGAGCGGCAACGGGGTAGGTAATCGGATCAGAGATATATTCCGCACCCGCAGGTATGACGATATCGCTTTTCCCGACAAAAGTTAACGCCTTGTCAGTGGCAACATCAATTTTAGCTTCGGAGGGTAACAATGGGTGCGCAATGTGCACCGAGGTCAGATGCAGCGGCGCAGTTCCAAACACATTGGACATACGCACGCGCAGCGTTTCTCCGCCGACGGTAAGATGCACAATTTGCCGCAACGTCACATCGCGAAGATCATCTGCACTCAATGCATTGGCCGGCTCAGGAACTTGTTGCGATGCCGCCCATGTACCCACCCACGGCAACGCATCCTGCTTAGACTTTGTGAATCCCAAAGTCGTGCAGCTAATGTAAACAACGGTTAAGAAAACTATCTTTTGGGGAATTGTCTTCATGGACGTGGATTATTGTGCCGCAGTAGATTACGATGCATTTGTTTGCCTCGGCAACAAATAATACACGGGAAAGATTTATGGCATCAAGATCATGCAAACTACGATCCCGCGACCGCGAATCCGTTTCCGAATTATCCAGATGCGTTGACGATGAAACAACGGGCATAAGTCACTACACCGGAAATGTGGTGGCAGCACCGCCGCCCGGAAATCATTGAGGACATGGAGCGCGAAGTGTGCGGCCATGTTCCCAAGAGTCTAACCAACGTCACTTGGACTGTGACCGTGACTGACCCGGAGAGTTTTATGTTGTCGGCAGCGGTCTAACCGTCAGCTTTGCTCGCGATCCCGACGTAGATACGGGAATAGCAGGCATCGAGAGTGTCGAACAAGTTTCCCGTGTTTCCGGACAATGGCTTACAGCGAGACGCCTCAATGGCGATCAAACCAACCAGGGCCGTCAATTGTTAATGGATCCGCATCAACGGCAGATCTACCGGGTGCGGTTATACTCCGTCAACAAGAAAACAGAAAATTGAACCAGCGATCCTCGCGACCGCGGATGAAATGCGCGATAGCGGCGGTGCCCAGGAAAATCATCGGCCAATGTACCGACGGCCAGGAGTTCTTCGCCTTACGGTTATGACCCATTTCCACCTCGAATTTGACTCCTGTCAACTTTCTCTTACTTTCATTCCTCGGCGCGTTCGGGCAACAATGTACCTCGCCGCAGAGCTCGTTCCTTCATCAAAACAAAGAAAACCGGAACCAGAATCAGCACGTGAATCGTTGACGTAATCATGCCCCCGACCATGGGGGCGGCAATCGGCTTCATTACGTCAGAGCCGATACCACTCGCCCAGAGGATGGGGATCAGACTGGCGAGAACCGCACAGACCGTCATCAGCTTTGGCCGGAGCCGCTGCACGGCACCCTCAATGGCAGCCTCATGAATATCGGCTTCTGTGAGCGGGCGACCTAACGCGATGCGTTTATCGAGCGATTCGTGCAGATACACGACCATAACGACGCCCGTCTCCACCGCTATACCAAACAGCGCGATATACCCGACCCACACGGCCACGCTGAAGTTGTAGCCAAGCAGCCACTGCAAGATCAGGCCGCCGGTCATGGCATAGAACGTGGGAAAGATTAGGACCAAGGCCTCCGTTAGGTTGTGAAAAACCATGTACAGGAGGAGGAAGATCACGAAGAACACCACCGGCAAAATGAGCTTCATTCGCTCCTTCGCCCGCAACTGGAATTCATACTCGCCCGACCACTGATAGGTATATCCCGCGGGCAACTGCAACTTTTGGCGGAGCATGTTGCTGGCCTGGTCCACGAAACCACCGTAGTCGGTGGTGTTCAGATCAATGTAGACATACCCAGTGAGCTGCCCGTCTTCGTCGCGGATCATCGCCGGACCGCGCGAAAAGGAGAGCTTGGCGACTTCGGAAATGGGGATCTGCGCACCGGAAGGGGTAGCAATCAGCACTCGGTTAAGCTCGTCCACGTTGTCGCGAAAATCACGCTGGTAGCGGACATTGATCGGATAGCGACTGCGGCCTTCGACGTTTTCGGCAACGTTCATACCTCCAATGCCCGATTCGACAGCCTGTTGCACGTCGGCAATGGTCAAGCCGTACTTCGCCGCCTCTGGCCGGTTGACCTCTACATTGATGTAAAAACCCTGGGAGACCCGCTCGGCAAAAACCGAACGTACCTGCGGNNCCTACCGGCGTCTTGATCCCGGTCAGGGCCATGTCGAGACGGTTTTGCACTGGCATGGTCCAGGTGTTCGTCAGTCCAGGAAATTGGAGCTTCTCATCCATCTCGCGAATGAGCTTTTCGTAGGTCATCCCCGGCCGCCACTTTTTGCGCGGCTTGAGCATTACGGTCGTGTCATACATATCGAGGGGAGCATTGTCCGTGGCGCTGTCAGACCGTCCGACTGCGCCGAAGACGGTCTCAACTTCTGGAAAGGATCGGAGAATCCGGTCCTGCTCCTGCAAGAGCTGCGAGGCTTGCGTGATCGCAATACCGGGGAGTGCCGTGGGCATGTACAGCGAAGAACCTTCAAACAAGGGCGGCATGAACTGACTGCCCATCTTGAACATCAGGGGAAAGGTCACCACCAGGAATGCTAAATTGAGCAACAACGTCGTTTTGCGATATTTCAGGCAGAGCCGTAAGACCGGCAAATAGAGTGCCTGCGTAAGTCGTGAAATCGGATTTTCCGATTCGGGCCGCAGCTTCCCGCGAATGAAAATGACCATCAGGATGGGGACCAGGGTGATGGCCAACAAGGACGAAAAGCCGACGGCCAGAGTCTTCGTCCATGCCAGCGGACGGAACATGCGTCCTTCCTGTGCTTCCAACAGGAACACCGGCAGGAACGAGACCACAATTATGAGGAGAGAAAAGAACAGCGCAGGGCCCACCTGTTTGGCGGAGTCGATGAGAATGCGCAC
>PKYX01000040.1:0-1560 GCA_003132825.1 Acidobacteriaceae bacterium | reverse complement strand
TATCCGTTTTCCACCATGACGATGGCGGCATCCACTAAGACGCCAATGGCCAACGCCAACCCACCCAGCGACATAATGTTGGAGCTGACGTTCAGGTAGTACATGGGGATGAAAGACATCGCGAGCGCGATCGGTAAGGTGAGAATCGGGATCAGCGCTGAGCGGAAGTGAAACAAGAACACGATAATGACCAGGGAAACGATGATCGCTTCCTCNNGATCCTTTGATCTCAGCCAGCTTCTTCTTGACACCATCGATCACGTTGAGAGCATTGAGCCCGTACCGCATAACGACAATGCCGCCTACGGTCTCGCCTTCACCGTTCCACTCCGCGACGCCTTCCCGCATGTCTGGGCCGAAGGAAACCGTGCCCAGATCCTTGATGAGTACGGGCGTCCCGTTCTTTGCCATGACTGGCACGTTCGCCAGATCACCGAGCGACTGGAGATAGCCCAGCCCGCGAATCATATATCGCGTACCGCTCAGTTCCAGTACGCGTCCACCGACCTCATTCGTGCTCGACTTCACGCGGTCAATCACTGTCGACAGCGGGATCCCATAGGCCAGCAACCTGTTGGGATCGACGTTGACCTGGTACTGCCGTACGAATCCACCGATGCTCGCCACCTCGGCCACGCCCGCAACGGTTGCCAGTTGATAACGCAGCTGCCAATCCTGAATGCTGCGAAGATCGGCGAGGCTCTGCTTGTGGCTGTGATCGACCAGCGCATATTCATAGACCCATCCGGCGCCGGTGGCATCGGGGCCAATGGCAGGATGGACATCCGCGGGAAGCCGGCCGGCAATCGTCTGCAGGTACTCCACAACCCGAGAGCGAGCCCAATAGATATCGGTTCCATCTTCGAANNGGCGCAGCCAACAGCGCGGTCACGATTGGGTAGGTAACTTGATCTTCGATGATGTTGGGCGGCTCACCTTCCCAATTGGTGTGAATGATCACCTGTACGTCTGAAATGTCCGGCAGGGCATCCAGCGGAATATTGCTCATCGACCAGATTCCAGTCAGCGTGAGAAGAAGTACGCCGGTGAAGACGAGAAAGCGATTGTGTGCGCACCACTCGATGATTCGGGGGATCACGATTACATCCCTCCTGTGGCATTGAGCGTGAGCTGCTTGTTGGCAATCGTTTGGCCGTTTTGTTGTGCCCTGATGGTGACCTGCCAGGTGCCGCCGGAACCCAGATCGCCCTTGCCTTCATACATGCCGCCGCCTTTGTCGCCGGCATTGATGACGGTTTTCATCGAGGCCATTCCCATCGCCGGCATTGCCGGCATGAAGAAGGTCACGGTTACGTTTGCTCCCGTGATCGGTTTCCCATCTTGGCCCGTCAGCTTCACGCGAACGATGTTGCTGCCCTTATGCGGAGGGTCGGGGTCAGTCGTCAGTTCCACAATCGCTTGTTGTTTCGCCGGAGCATTCATCGAAGCTGCCTGACCAGCGCCCGGAGGTGGAGGAATGAACGCACCCGCTGCCGCCTGCAATTGGGCTTCAGAATCAATCAGGAAGTTTGCCGAAGTGACGATTTGTTCTTGTGCCTT
>PKYX01000270.1 GCA_003132825.1 Acidobacteriaceae bacterium | reverse complement strand
CAGGACCACGGCTACGTGGAGGCCACCGCCGACCGCCTCAAAGGCGCTGAGATTATCTTCGACAGAATTACCGTCACGGGCACCGAAGACCTGCTGATGGCGGCGACGCTCGCCGAAGGCGAGACTGTCCTCGAGAATTGCGCCCGTGAGCCGGAAGTCGCCGATCTCGCCGATCTGCTGAACAAGATGGGAGCGCGCATTACGGGCGCCGGCACCGCGACTATCCGCATCCAGGGCGTGAGCAAGCTCCATGGCGCCAAGCACCGCATTATCCCCGATCGCATCGAGGCCTCCACCTTCCTGATCGCTGGCGCGCTCACGGGCGGGGATATCAACATTGCCGGGTGCGACCCCAACCATCTCGGCACGCTTCTCGAAAAGCTGGAGGAAGTCGGGGTGAAGACCAGGCGCACCGCCGAATCGGTGCGCGTGATGGGCGACGGTCCCTTCCGATCCGCCGATATTGTCACCGAGGAATATCCCGGGTTCCCCACCGACGTGCAGGCACAATATATGGCGCTCGCCACGCAAGCCGAAGGAACCTCAGTCATTAGCGAGCATATTTTCGAAAACCGCTTCATGCACGCCCAGGAACTGGTCCGCATGGGCGCCAATATCAAGATCGAAGGCCGCCGGGCCATCGTCCGGGGCCGAACTCCTCTGAGCGCGGCGGCGGTTCTGGCATCGGATTTGCGCGCCTCGGCGTCGCTGGTGCTGGCCGCTCTAGTCGCGGATGGCGAAACCATCATCGACCGCGTCTACCATATCGATCGCGGTTATGAGCATATCGAAGAGAAACTGCGCGGCGTAGGCGCGCAGATTCGCCGCATCGGCGACATGTTCCCCAAAGGACAGGGGGCTGGGAGTTCGGCGTAGCCGTTGCCGGTCTTCTGCCAGGGTTACGCCCTTGGTTTCGCCATGCCTTGGTTGATTCTGAGGGAACTTACATCTTCTTGGTCGTGGGGCAGTTTGATTCGGCCGCGCCTTTTCCTGGAGAACTCGCCGGCTAGTCGGGAATATGAAGGCTTCCGTCTTGGGCGATCGGGAACGACGGGTTCCAGGCAACCTCCCAGGAAAACCCATCCAGATCCGAGAAGTACCCCGAATAGCCACCCCAAAAAGCTTCCTGGGCAGGCTTCAGAATCTTTGCCCCTGCGGCCGCAGCCTCAGCCAGGACTGAATCCACTTCTTCACGACTCCGGGCGTTATAGGCGAGCGCCATTCCGCTGAAACCCTGGCCATCGGCAGCAATATGGGCATCCTTTGCCAGCTCGTGCCGGGGGTACAAGGCGAGAGCCATCCCACCCGCCTGGAAAAATACGACACCTTCAGCCTTGGCCATCGACCTCCGCCATCCCAGACCTTCATAGAATTCTCGGCTGCGTTTTAGGTCCGCCACGCCCAGCGTGACGATGCTCACACGTTGTTCCATCGCGCTCCTCGCTCAATGATTTCACCTGACCTTCATCCAGATTCATCGTAGACTTCGCACGTCTCCGGCTACGGCCTGGTGCAACACGAACCTGAAGGCGGTCCAGGTGGATGGATGGGCTCCGGTCAACGCTCTCCCTCTGCCACCAAATACCAGCAGAGCATGATTTCCAATTCCATTGTCGACAGCGGAACCAACTCAAGGGCGGCGTCCAAGGATGTTCTCACTGCAATCCTGCAATCTTTGGACAGGATGACCCAGCGCTCGTACGAAACGCTGTGCAGCAGCACTGGGCCGCCCGCCCTCGGCTACGGATCGGGCACGGCGCCGACATCTTAGCAGACCGATAACGGCGTGTTTGAGGCGCTGCACCTGGCGCCCACTCAGCTGCAGCAGGCTGGAACTCTTTCTGACTCATCGTCACCGTCCCTAGTAGGGTGACAAAGTCTCGTTGCAATCGGGGGTGACATTATCTTGGAGCAGTTTACAGGCCCTGTTCCCTTCCTTGACTTCCATTCTCCCGGAACCCGATAATAAAAAGTTCTGCATTCATGGCTGAAGTGATAAGGAGCGTTTTGTGGCGTCAACCGCCAGTTCCCGGGCTCCAGTGGTGAAAAGTGGGGTCGCCCCCCTGAGGAAGGGACAGGGATATTCCTTCCTGCTGCGCCGCCTGCATTCGCTGAGCGGCATCATTCCGGTAGGCGCCTTCCTTTTCGAACACATTCTGATTTCAAACGCCACCACCATCAGCGGGCCGGCCGCCTATGCCCGTCAAGTGCGTTTTCTGGCGAACCTGCCGCTGGTTCCGCTGCTCGAGCTGTTTGGCATCTGGCTCCCCATCCTGTTCCACGCGTTGTATGGTTTCTACATCTGGTATCGCGGGGAAACCAACGTCGGCGACTACCCGTGGACGGGAAACTGGCTGTACACGGCACAACGTTGGACCGGGGGCATCGCGTTCGCCTATATCCTGTGGCATACCTGGACGATGCGATTCACCGGCATCGACCTTCACCAATACCCCGGCGCCTCGTTTGGCAAAGTGCAGGCGGAATTGAACTCGCCGCTCTTGCTGGCCTTCTACGTGGTCGGCCTGATTTGCGCGTCTTGGCATTTCGCCTACGGCATCTGGTTATTTGCCGCCAAGTGGGGCATCACTGCGGGGGAGAAAGCGCGGCAGCGATTTCTGGTCGTGTGCCTGGGATTTTTCGTGGTGCTGAGCGCGGCGGGCCTGGCCAGCCTCTACAGTTTGCGGGAGCGCTTCCCGCAGCAACCCACCGACCCTGCCGGCTCCCACCTGGTGGAAGCCGGGCCGGGTTCGACCTAGAGCCAGGGAAAGCCGGTAGATTCAAAGCATGGCATCCAATCCGAAAATCATCGTGATCGGCGGCGGCCTGGCGGGACTTTCCGCCGTCATCAAGATCGCGGAAATGGGCGGGCAGGTGGATCTGTTCTCCATTGTCCCGGTGAAACGCTCCCACTCGGTTTGCGCCCAAGGCGGCATCAANNTTTACGGCGGCGACTTCCTGGCCAATCAGCCGCCCGTCAAAGCCATGTGCGAAGCCGCTCCGGCGATCATTGACCTGCTCGACCGCATGGGCGTCCCCTTCAACCGCACTCCCGAAGGATTGCTCGACTTCCGCCGCTTCGGGGGCACGCTGTTCAACCGCACCGCCTTCGCCGGCGCCACCACCGGCCAGCAGCTTCTTTACGCGCTCGATGAGCAAGTTCGCCGTCATGAAGCCGACGGCAAAGTCAAAAAGTACGAGCACTGGGAGTTTCTCTCCGCCGTACTCGATGGCCAGCGGATCTGCCGCGGCATCTGCGCCATGGATCTGCACTCGATGGAAGTGCGCACGTTTCCCGCCGACGCCATCATCATCGCGACCGGCGGCAACGGCGCGATCTTCGGCAAATCCACGAACTCCGTGGTCTGCACCGGCTCAGCGCAGTCGGCGCTCTACCAGCAGGGCTGTTACTACGCGAATGGCGAGTTCATCCAGGTCCATCCGACTTGCATTCCGGGCGAAGACAAGCTGCGCCTGATGTCGGAATCGGCCCGCGGCGAGGGCGGCCGCGTCTGGGTGCCGAAGACCGCCGGCGACCAGCGTGACCCGAAGTCGATCCCTGAGGGCGAGCGCTGGTACTTCCTCGAAGAATGGTATCCCAAGTATGGCAACCTGGTGCCGCGCGACGTGGCCACACGGGCCATATTCAAAGTCGTCTACGAGCACAAGCTGGGCATCGACGGCAAGCCCATGGTCTATCTGGACCTGACCCACATTGACCGCAAGATTCTGGACCGCAAGCTCGAAGGCATTCTGGAAATCTATGAGAAGTTCGTGGGCGACGATCCCCGCGACACGCCCATGAAGATTTTTCCCGGCATGCATTACACCATGGGCGGATTGTGGGTCGACTTCAACCAGGCGACCAACATCCCGGGCATCTACTCCGCCGGGGAATGCGAATATCAGTATCACGGCGCCAATCGTCTGGGCGCAAATTCGCTGGTCTCCTGCATTTTTGGCGGTTTCATCGCCGGCCCCCACGCCGTCGAGTACGCGCGCAGCCTGCAGGCGAGTTCCGCCAACGGCCACTTCGAAGCGGAGAAGAAAAAGCAGGAAGAGAGCAATGCCCTGCTGATGAACAACCAAGGAACCGAGAATCCCTTCAAACTGTGGCGCGAGCTGGGCGAGCTGATGACCGAAAACTGCACTGTTATTCGCTACAACAAGAATCTGAAAGAAACCGACGCCAAGCTGTGCGGGCTGCTCGAACGCTTCCGGCGGGTCAACCTGAGCGATCGCACCGAGTGGGCCAATACCTCGGTCGTATTCACCCGCCAGCTCTACAACATGCTGCAACTCTCGCGGGTCATCGCCCAGGGCGCCGCCCTGCGGGATGAATCGCGGGGGGCGCATTACAAGCCGGACTTCCCGGAGCGGGATGACCGGAACTGGCTGAAGACGACCAAGGCGACATTCGCTCCGGAGGCGGATGAACCGCGATTTGAATTCGAGCCGGTCGATATTTCTCTGATTCCGCCGCGGGCGAGGAAATACGATGCGGCGAAGTGAAGCGGTGACTAGGGTTGACAAAAATGGCTGACAAAACCGTGCTCCTCAAGATCAAGCGGCAGAACACCCCTTCGTCCGCGTCCTACTGGGAAGAGTTCGAACTGACCTGGCATCCCGGCATGAATGTGATTTCCTCGATGATGGAAATCGCCCGCAATCCCTTCACCCGCGGCGGCACCCCAACCACGCCCATCACCTACGACTCCAATTGCCTCGAGGAAGTCTGCGGTTCCTGCGCCATGCTCATCAATGGGAAAGCCCGCATGGCTTGCTCCGCCCTGATCGACAATCTGGAGAAGCCGGTTCGCCTCGAACCGCTCTCCAAGTTCCCGGTGGTCCGCGATCTGGCCGTCGATCGCAGCGTGCTGTTTGAGAATCTGAAAGCCGTCAAAGCCTGGGTCCCGATCGACGGGACCTATGACCTCGGCCCCGGCCCGCGCATCACCATGGAAGAGCAGGAGGCCGCCTATCCTCTCTCGCGCTGCATTTCCTGCTGCTGCTGCATGGAGGTTTGCCCGCAATTCAATGATCACACAGCGTTTGTGGGCGCCGCGACCATCTCGCAGGTGCGTCTATTCAATACCCACCCCACCGGGGCTGCCCTCGAGCGCGAGCGCCTGACGGCGCTGATGGGCGAGGGCGGCATCCAGGAGTGCGGCTATGCCCAGAACTGCGTCGAGGCCTGTCCCAAGGACATTCCTCTCACCCGTTCCATTTCCGAAGTAGGAGGCGAAGTGATGAAACAGGCCATTGGTGACCTTTTCCGTCATTAAAATCTGTCAGTTGAGGACTACCCAAGAGTGCCACATTTCAATCCGTAGGCAAGCACAACCATCCTGCTTTCAATGCGATACGTTAACACCCTCAAGCAGCCCTTAACACGGCATCCCACCTGCACTACAGATCTGTGGGTAGGCGAAATCGAGTAACCGAAGTAACCTTTGACCGTCGGACTCGAAATCGTTTTTACCACTTTCGTAACCAGTTACGAATTACCTTGGTTTTTTTCGTCACTGGATTACAATACCCGCCTGCCTTGAGCGCCAGGGCACGCGTCATCGAGTCGAGGACCACTTCGTGAAAGTTAAATTTTCAGGCCGGATCGGATTCTCGGTTTTGCTGATCGCCGCCGTATGCGGTCAGGCCAGCGCACTGCACAGCACTACCCAAGCACGCGCGCGTCGCAGTTCGCGACACCGGCACTTTGGCAGCATTTTGTGGAACCCGTTGTTCCGGCCTACGCATGAGTCCCTGCTGCGCCAGAATGAAGAAATCGATCGTCTTGAGTTGCCCCGTATCCAGGATGACTCGGAGCTCGAAGAACTGAAGGCCAGCGGCGCGCTGGTGCCGATCCGCGCCAGCGAAACCCTACGCTTCGATCCGCGGCTCGATCCCAGCCGGCGCTATTGCCGCCCCTGGACCCGCGACTTCGTCGAAGACCTGGGCGAGGCCTACAACAAGGAGTTTCGTGGCCAGATCCAGGTCAATTCCGCGGTGCGGACTGCGCAAGGGCAGAAAAAGCTTCGCCGTCATAATCGCAATGCGGCTCCCGAGAGCGGGGAGACAGGATCGTCCCATCTGGCCGGCATCACCGTGGACATTCAACGCCGCGGGCTGACGGGTGAGCAGATTCGGTGGGTGGAGCAATACATGCTGGTTCTGAACAACCAGGGGTTGATCGAACCGGAAGAAGAACGTCACGAGTGGGTGTTCCACGTCATGGTCTCTGACCGCTATGAAGGCTGGCGCGAGTCGAACGTGCTGAGCGCCCAAAAAGAGCCGAGCGCACCGCCGACCGTCGAGCCCACCGAGCTGCCGCAGCCGGTTTCGATGATTGTCCAGGAACCGTAGACTTACACCTCCAACAAATCCACGCTCCCGGGGATCGACCGATTCCCGGGTTCAGACTGATTTTCGGGTTCAGAGCCTATCCGATCCGAAGACCGTTGCGACGGCCTTTGCTACTCTTCCTGCCGACGACCGCGGGCACCACTGCTAGAAGGCGGGGCCTGACGCGCCTGGGCCAAGGCAGCGAAGCGGTTCTGACCTGGGGTCTCGGACCCTGGGGTTCGGACCCTGGAGTTCGGAGGGTGCGCGTTTCCGATATTGCGCATTCCGATCTTGCGCGTATTCCCAAAGCGTCTTTTCCCTCACGCGGATCGATGACCGTACGATCAAGAGCACCGTCAAACGCCAGGGCAAGGTAGTTCGCGTCGTCCGCCCAACCGTTTCCTCCGAT
Source organism: Acidobacteriaceae bacterium (assembly GCA_003132825.1). GTDB lineage: Bacteria > Acidobacteriota > Terriglobia > Terriglobales > Acidobacteriaceae > PALSA-270. The sequence goes on along the minus strand of PKYX01000270.1, from coordinate 4,394 downwards.
GGACGAACGATGGCGGTGGTCAGCAACAATACGGAGAATGGCACGACCACGAGCTTCGAAATGGCAAAACAGTGAGCCTCGAGTCGTCGCCGCGTTAGGGGCAAAATCAGCCAGTCCGCGGAGGCATGGGGGAGACCGAGCGCCTGTTTGCGGCCTCCGATCCCGCTCGCAGCAGTACGGCAAGCGGTGCGGGAATCGAACTGTGAACCCCTGGGGCGATGCTCGCCGGCCCGGCCGGTCGATCGAGCGCCGTCTGTCGTACAATTCAGGATTCACCACTTGGTCTGGCATCTGCCGAGCCACAGAAATTGCTTTCGAGCTCGGAGGCGCGGCCGGCAGACAACCGGGCTTCGATTCAATCTGAGGAGGCATCAGTGCGCACACCGCTCATCGTTATTGGGATGGTTTTCTTCTGGACCCTCATCGCCGGGTCGCAAACCACGCCGGCCGCGAAGCCAGCCCCCAAACCGGCAACCGCTTCTTCTTCCGGTGCGGGACCGACCGCCATCATTGACACCACGGCCGGCCCCCTGACCTGCGCCCTGTTTCCCAAGCAGGCGCCCATCGGCGTGGCCAATTTTATCGGCTTGGCCGAAGGCACGAAGGACTGGACCAGTCCCGTCACCCACGCCAAGAAACACGGCGTGCCGCTTTATGACGGCACGGTCTTCCATCGCGTGATCCCGGAGTTCATGATTCAAGGCGGTGATCCGGCAGGCAATGGCAGCGGCGACCCCGGCTACGCCTTCAAGAATGAGACTTCTCCGGATTTGAAATTTGACCGGCCCGGCCGCCTGGCCTATGCCAATGCCGGTCCGAACACGAACGGCTCGCAGTTTTTCATCACCGAGGTGGCGTATGCCAGCCTGAACGGTGGCTATACCATTTTCGGCCAGTGCGATGACACGACCGTGGCCCTGGTGATGAAGATTGCGCGCATGGGGCGCGACGCCAACGACCGGCCCTATCGCCCGGTAAAAATTGTTCATATTAAGATCGTGCAGGGCGGAGCGGCGCACTCGATGGCAAAGCCCTCCGCGGGAACCAAGCCGCCGGTCAAGAAGTCGACGACCGCCGCGCCCACACCGGCCCCCCAATAGTGGCGCCATCGAGGTGCGAGAGCCATGCGAGCGTCCTCGGCTTCGCCCGGGACCACCTTGCGAACCGTCGGCCGCGGGCCGGTACAGCTACCCAATCAAGCTACCCAATCTAGAAAGGATATCGATGACTCGTCAGCCTGGAACCTACGCCGTTTTCACCACCTCAGAAGGCACCGTCGTCTGCCGACTGTTTGAAAAGGAAGCGCCCAAGACCATTGCCAATTTCACTGAACTGGCCGAGGGCAAGCGCGAGTGGAATCATCCCGTCAGCCGGAAAAAGAGCAAAGACCGGTTATATGACGGCACCATCTTCCACCGCGTGATTCCGAACTTCATGATCCAAGGCGGCGACCCGGCCGGAACCGGCATGGGAGGCCCCGGCTATCAGTTCGAGGATGAGACCAAGGGATCCCCGCACAAGTTTGATAAGGCGGGCAAGCTGGCCATGGCCAACGCCGGCCCCAATACCAACGGCTCGCAGTTTTTCATCACCGTCGCGCCCACCCCGTGGCTCACCGGCAACCACACCATTTTTGGCGAAGTGGTCGAGGGCCAGGATGTCATCGAGAAGATTGTGAATGCCCCGCGCAGTCGCCAGGACAAGCCCGTGAAAGACGTGGTGTTGCAGGCGGTCGTGATCGAACGGTCGTGATCGAGCGGGCAGTAAGTGGGGGACAGCGGACTGCTGGACGGTCGTGCCAGTTTAGGGGCTTCTCCGCCCGGTGGGCGGGACGCTAGGGCGCGCCATACAACTGCCGGTAGACATTGGCGTTGCGCAGAATCGCCTGCACATACTCGCGGGTTTCGGTAAAGGGAATGGACTCGACAAACTCCTGCGGATCGCGGTACTTGCCCTGCGCCAGCCAGTCTTTCACCCGGTCGTCGCCCGCGTTGTAGGCCGCCAGGGCGTACTCGAAGGCCCCGAACTTATCCACCGTATCGCGGAAATAGCGGGTACCGAGCTCGAGGTTCACCGCCGGAGTAAACAGTTCGGTGGCCACGAAGTGGCGAAGTTTGACCTGCTTTGCCACCAGCTTTCCGGTCTTTGGCAGCAGCTGCATCAGACCGACCGCGTCCTTGCGTGAAACCGCGTTGGGATTGAAGGCGGATTCTTGCCGGATCAGCGAAGCCACTAAATAGGGATCAAGGCCGGTGCTCGAGGAGAATCTTCGCAAGTCGATCCAGTAGGGCTTAGGGAACAGGGCCTCCCAGTAGGAGCGCGGAAGGTTCGGAAGGTCGACCGCGAAATAGTTGGGCGCGGCACGCTTCATGACTTCGAGCGCCATGTCATAGCGTCCGACATCCTGGTAAAGACGGGCGCTTTCGGTGGGCAGCCAGTTGCCGGGGTTGTCCTTGGCTGCAGCTTGCAACTCGCGGACGGCGAAATCAAGCAGGGCGCCGTTTTCGAGCAACTGCGCCTTTTGCACGCGCAAATCATCGGTGGGCAACGGGTCTGGGGTCACGCTCACGCTCGAGCTGATGGGCGGAATGTGGTCGAGCAGCGCGTACTGAACGGGATCGGTGTCATCGCTGAGCTTGGCCAGCCGCTGCCGCGCCAGGTAGCCGTAGTAGTAATTGCGGTAACGGCCGGAGAGCTTCTCGTAGTAGGCCCGCGCCTTGGCGGACTCGGACTCTTCTTCCGCCAGCCGGGCGCGCCAATAGAGTGCCGCCGGCACTTCCGCCGAGGTGGGATACAACGCGATCTGTTGTTCAAATTCTTCCTTGGCCTCGTCGTTGCGGCCCATGCGCAAGCTCAACCAGGCCACTTTCCAGTGGGCATAGGAGGCGCGGTTGGCGTTCGGGAATCTTTGTTGCAGTTCGCGATAGCAATCGATGGCGTGGTCAGGATCAGGTTTCAGTAGATAGATATTGCCGGCCACCAGTAGATCTTGTTCCAGCCATTGACTGGCGGGGGCGGTCTGGCGGAGTTGACCGAGGATCGCGAGGAACCCTTCGTCATCGTCGGCGGAGCGAGCCAGTTCGCCCCGGTCAAACAGCCGCTCGGCATTCAGTTCCGGACTGGAATCGGGAATGGAATCGAGTGTGCGCTTGGCATCTTTGTCGTGCCCGCCGCGGAGCTGGGCACTGGCCAGGGCCAACTGGAGGGCGGGACGTACGCTCGGATCGGCATCGTCGACCAGAGCCCGATACACATCCGCGGCATCGTCGTAGCGTTTGCCCTTGAGCAGCAGATCGGCGCGAGTCTTTCGCTCGGCGAAGGTCTGCGCGGGCAACTGCACAGCTGCCGGCAGCTTCTTCAATTCGAGGTCCGCCTGCACGGCTTCGCCGCTGAGGGGCATGGTGAAATACAGATTTCGCAGCACGGCGGAGGCCTTCACCGGGTCCCCGAGCGCGGCGTAGGCACGTCCCAAAGTCAGTTCGACATCCGCGCGGGTCGGCTGTCGGTTTTTTTCGAGCTGGTCGGCGGCGGCCTGGGCCTGGCCGTCGGCCAGCAAAGCATTCGCGTATAGGACCTGGGCGTCGCGGACGAGCAGCGAATCCGGGTAGCTATGGCCAAAATCGCTCAACAGGGCGCTGGCCTCAGGGATCCGGCTGTTGTCGAAGTAGGACGAAGCGAGGTAATAGCTGACGTAATCTCCCAGGTCACCGGCTTGCGACTTGGCGCGACTCAAAGAGTCGATGGCCTTGCCATAGTCATGATCGAGAATGTGAGCGTAACCCGCCACCAGCCAAGCCAGTGCGCCCGCGTCTTCCCGGGCGTGGCGCCGGGCGTAGGCTTCGACCCCGGCATACGCCACAGGGGTGCGGTCGGCGAGCAGCTGCCGAGCCATGGGCTTCAAGCTGGCGGAAGCGACAAACGCCTGATGCAGGCGGCGCAGACGCGGCGAGGAGCGGCGGCGGCGGGAGCTCGCAGCCGGCTGATGGATCTTCCTCGGTGCAGGCCGGGTATTGCCGGAAGCGGGCGGTGCCGCCGGGGTTTGGTCGGCAGAAGACCCGACCGACAACACGGCCAGCAGGAGAACGAAGATGGTATTACGATGGAACTGCACGGTCTTCCATTATCTAGCGCTGAAAATTTGCGCCCATGATAGAACTGTCGTCCTCGGCAAGGCTACGGACCAGTTCCTGATTGAAATATTCGGCGCTGGCTGCGACGGTGGCGCCGAAACGCTTCTGATACGTGGCCTGGCTCTTGTCGATGTCTTCCTTCAGGCGATCGTATAAGTCCTTGTTCTTGCGGCCCTCGGCCACTTTGGCTTGATTGTAGAGCTTGATTTCATCGACCAGCAGCCGGGCGAAGCGTTGCGCCTTGCGGTGAAGGTCGGCATCTTC
>PKYX01000453.1 GCA_003132825.1 Acidobacteriaceae bacterium | reverse complement strand
CATTGAAAGCCGGCTTGCATCGTAAAAACTTCGAGTCAGGAGAGCTCAGGTTTTCTCATTGCACGGCAGTCCCCGATAGCGCTCCCGACCGATCCGGAAACCGGCACGGGCTACGCCTCGGGAACGGGCGGGCACCCCGGGAAACTCGTCTCGTAGGTGTTGCCGATGTACCCCAGATACTTGATGCCAATCTTGCTGGTGAAAAAGCCGTCCGCTGCCATGCTGCGCAGGAACGCGAAGAACTCGATGCCCTGGCTTAGGGCGAGATCATTTTCGGCGTTCTTGCGATAAGCAATCAGGTCGAGAATTTCCTTCTGCTGGTCGGGAGGGCAGGCGAGATAAGTCTGGCCGTAGCGGTCGGAGCAGGTCAAATCCAGCCACATCAGACCGCCCCCGAGCTTCAATTGATATTCAGGATTTTCGCTAGTGAGCAGGTCGATGAATTCGGGCGCGCCGGCTTCGATGGCTCCGCCGGAATCAGCGTCCGCCGGAATCAGAGTTTGGCACAAAGCACGCAGAGTGGCGTACTGGTTCGGCGGAAAGAATTTCGGAGTATAGGCACCGCTCGGAGACGCAGCCTTTTCCTCCGCCACCATATGGTGTGCGTATTCCGCGGCCTCGAGGGGAATGGCGCGCAGCACCGAGCCTGCGACGATCCCCAGGCTCAGGGACTTCAGGATGTCACGCCGAGATATGGATTTCGAAGACATGATTGCTCCCGTGTAGCTGCCGTTCTTGGCGGGGCGCGCTGACAGACATCGCTCGATTCCGCCGGGCCATTCGCTTCGCGCTGGCCCGGGCTCCGCCCCGGATGACGATGGTTAGTTCCATGTTTCCGCTAAAGGCTTCCCTGCTTCGCCTGCGTGAGCAGATATTCCGAAGCGCGCCAGGTGAGCGCCATAATCGTAAGGGTTGGATTCTTGTCGGCATTGGTCACAAAGCAAGCGCCGTCGGTCACGAACAGATTCTTCACGTCGTGCGCCTGGCAGTATCCGTTCACGGCTGAGGTCTTGGGACTGCTCCCCATGCGCGCTCCGCCCACTTCATGAATGATGACGCCGCCGTCGGCGATGCCATAGGGACGCTTTTCGTCTGCCGTGGCCCGGGTCATGTAGGTACCGCCCGCGGTCTCCACGATCGCTCGGAAAGTTTCCTGCATGTCCTTGGCCATCTTGATTTCGTTATCACTCCACTGCCAGTGGAAACGCAACACCGGGATGCCCCATTGGTCCACCGTATGAGGGTCAATATCACAATAGCAGTTCTCGTTCGGGATCATTTCGCCGCGGCCGCTGAAGCCGATGCCCGTGCCATACGTGCTACGGCACTTCTGTTTCAGAGAGGGGCCGTAGCCTTCCACTTGCTCCAATATTCCATCGAACTCGCCGACACTTGGCAGGTTGCGGCCGCCGCCAAACTCGATGTGATATCCGCGCAGAAAATCATTCTTGCGGTCGAACTTCCACCAAGGCATGTAGAGGTGCATTCCGCCGACACCGTCGTGATTGTGCGGCGGCATCTTTTCCAGTTGCGGAAAATATCCCCAGCCGCTGCTGCCGACGGTATCAGTCAGATAGCGGCCGACGGCTCCGGATGAATTGGCCAAACCATTGGGGAAGAGCGCGGAGCGTGAGTTCAGTAGCAGCCGCGCCGATTCACAGGCGCTGGCGCCGACGACAAACGTCCGGGCCTGCACCTGCTTTTCGCTGTGCGTGGCTTTGTCGATGTAGGAAACGGCTTTGGCTTCGCCATCCTTGCCCACGACGATCTCGCGCGCCATGGCTCCGGTGATCAGCGTGAGGCGGCCGGTCGCTTGCGCGGGCGGAATCATGACCTGACTGGAGCTGAAGTTGGAAGCGCTGATGCAGCCGCGGCCGCACTGCGCGCAATAGTGGCAGGCGGCACGGCCGTTCAGCGGCTTGGTGAGGATGGCGAGGCGCGACGGAACACAGAGGATATTCAACCGATCGCAGGATTTCTTGATGATGGTTTCAGTACAGCGCGGCGGAGGCGGAGGCAGAAACACGCCATCGGGCGCGCTGGGAATGTTTTCCCGGGTGCCGAACACGCCGATGAAGGACTCGACCTTGTCGTAGTACGGCGCCACATCATCGTAGCCGATGGGCCAGTCGTCCCCCATTCCGTCGTTGGAGCGAGCTCGGAAGTCGACCGGAGCAAAACGCAGCGCAATCCGTCCCCAGTGATTGGTCCGGCCCCCCACGATGCGCGATCGGAACCAGCGGAACCGGGTTCCGGGCGCCGTGGTGTATGGTTCGCCATCGATTTCCCAGGCGCCGTTGGGCGCCATAAATTCACCACCGAAGGCGCGCAATTTTCCGCCCACGCCGCCGCCGCGGTGCGGCAGTTCGTAGGGCCAGACATGCTCTTTGTAATCTTTCTCGGGGTTGAGGGGAGGACCGGCTTCGAGCAAAACCACATTCAATCCGCCTTCGGTGAGCACTTTGGCGGCGGTGCCGCCAGCAGCCCCTGATCCAACAACGCAGACATCGTATACCTTCGGCGAGCGAATGACTTGGGCCATGGTCATCTCCGGGCACAACGTAACGGCCGATACCGCCCGTCCTCGCAGCGATGAACGCCGCGGTTGGGGCGGACTTCGGCGGCACGGCAGGAGGCCGCGCCCTGGCAAAGCATTGCTGCGTTCGAGACGCTTGCGCTAGAAGCGCAATTTTTCAAGATATGCGTAGCTGAGCCTGATGCTGTCGAACGGCTCCTTGGGCTTGTCGTGTTCGACGATGTAATACTTGATGCCAGCGGCTTCGGCGTGAGCGAATATGTGTTTCCAATTGATCACTCCGCTGCCAACCGAGGTCATCTGGTCGAGCGAATCCCCCAAATTCTGGCCGCCGGAGGCGGGCACTGGCGCGATTATCTTCATGTCTTTGACGTGAACCAGCGGAAAACGCCCGGGGTAGCGGTTGAAGTATTTGACCGGGTCGCCCCCCGCGACCTCGATCCAGCAAAGGTCCATCTCCATCTTCACCAGCTTTGGGTCCGTCTCTGCCAGCAAAATGTCATAAGGAAGTTTTCCATCCACCGCGATGAATTCGAACCAGTGATTGTGATAGGCGAATTGCATTCCGGATTTCTGGCTCATTTCGCCGGCATGATTAAAAGTCTCGGCGGTGCGCTGCCATCCATCCGGCTGCTTGCGGACCTCCTCGTCAATCCAGGGATTGACGATGTATTTGTGGCCGAGCAGTTGGCTGATTTCTATCACCTTCGCAAAATTCTCGGGCGCGAGGCTCTTATAGTTCACATGAGTGGACACCGCGGACAGGCCGTTGCGATCCAGTGCGGTGCGCAGATCCTTAGGGGAATGACCGAAGTATAGAATCTTGCCGTCCTCCATCGAGAATTCGGCAAGCTCCACGTTCTTAAAGCCGATGGTAGCCACTTTGGCCAAAGTGCCATCAAAGTCCTTCGCCATCGCGTCGCGGACGGTGTAAAGTTGCAGCCCGATAGGCTGGGCTCGGTGCGGTTCGATGGCCCAGGCAAAATTCCTGGCCAGGAGCGTGGCGGCAGTCACCGTTCCCAGGAAAGTTCGACGGTCCATGCTTGGTTCCCCTTTCCGAATTGCTCAAATGGTTCTACGTGGTGCTTCCCAATAGCTCATTACGCACATTTTTGAGCACGTAGGCGGCGCGCTCGACGCCAACTTCGCCGGGTAGAATCGGGTCCTCGTTCTCGATGCTAAGAATGCCTTGATAACCCACATCCATATACGCGCGCACGATTTCTTTCCAGGTATTCGCGCCGTGCCCATAGCCCACCGCTCGAAAGGTTTCCGAGGCCTGCGCAAGTTCTCGGGGCTCGAAGGCAAAATTCAGGACGCCGTACTTGGCCACATTGTCCTTAAACATGACCGTGTCTTTCATGTGAGCATGAAAGAGGCAGCCCTCCTTGCCCAGCAGGCGGATCACCTCGACCGGATCGCAGCCCTGCCAAAACAAATGACTGAGATCGTTGTTGGCGCCAATCTCTTCGCCGACAGCTTCGCGGAGCTTCAGCAGCGTCATCGGGTTATAGACTACGAAGTTTGGGTGCATTTCAAGCGCGAGTTTGTGGATGCCGTGCTCGCGCGCGAACTGCGCGGCTTGTTTCCAATATGGGATGACTTTCTCTTTCCACTGCCAGTCGAGGGCCTGGGCGTGCTCGGGAGGCCAGCGATAGGTGATCCAGGCCGGCGTGGCGTCGACCGGACTTCCACCGGGACAGCCGGAAAAGCCGACGATCACCTTGACATCCAGCTTCTCCGCCAACAGAACGGTGCGGCGGAAAGTCTCGCTGTCGCGCGCGGCAATTTTGGCATCCGGATGAACCGGGTTTCCGTGGCAGCTGAGAGTTGCGATTTGAATATTGCGGTCTTCGAATTTTTTCCTCCACGCCCGCAGCTTGACGGGATCGTCGAGCAGCTCCTGTACCGGACAGTGGGCCGTGCCAGGATATCCGCCGGTGCCAACCTCGAC
>PKYX01000414.1 GCA_003132825.1 Acidobacteriaceae bacterium | reverse complement strand
TACCAAAGAATGGCTGGGCTTGGGTTTTGGCCAACCCTTCAACACTCCGCCGACCACTCCCAAGGGAGGAGCGGCCCAGAACTCGGTGAACCCCAACGCAATTTTGATTCTCCAGCAGCTTCAGCCCGGGGTGGCGGTTAGCGCGGCCAACATTGCTTCCACCAGCACTTGGTACCCCATCAACTTTTATGATGCGCGCGAAGGCGAGATGCGCGATAACCCGGTGGCAAATGCTACGAGCGGCAATAATACTTATTCTTCCTGCTCGGTCAACGGTATTATGAACGCCGTTGAACTGGACGTGGGCAACCTGGCTCTGTGGCTGAAGGGGACCATCGGCACCACGGGTGCGACCGTGCCCTATACCTCTTTCAACGGCTATGTTCTCTACTTCTCCGATCACCGCGGCATGCTGCCCTCCACCCATCCCTCTAACGGCGGACAGACTCCCCCGGGAATCAACGGAGAATCAGGTCTCGAGGATGTGGTGAACTCAACGCAGATCTTTACCTCCTCCACGCCGGATGGAGTTCAGGAACCTGCGACGTACTATAGCTACTCGCCGGAAGATGTCGATCAGAACGGATTTCTCGATAACTGGGGCGAGAAAAATATCGGTTACGGGTTCGGCATCAACACCAATACCGCCCCCCTGAACTCCTATCTGCGAGTCCCAAATCNNACAATAATCAGGTGGGCATGGCCAATCCGGTCAGCGGAGCGCGCCACGTGTTGAAGCTGGTCGACGGTGGCATGAGCGCGGCTGGAATCAGCTACCTGCCGGTCATGCCGACCGCCAGCGGATGCTCGCAAACTGCCGCCAACCCCACGGGTTGCGGCGGGTTCACGGGCGCCTCCGAAAACCCCGTCTACATTCAGGGGGACTACAACACCACCTCGGTGGATCCTTTCTGGACAACTTACAATAATGCCGTTCCAACCCAGACGCCGCACGCGGCAGCGTCCATCATTGCCGACGCGGTCACGCTTCTGTCGAATCAATGGACGGATGCGGGCAGTCTGGTCTATCCAGATTTGCCCGGCAATCGCGCTCCCACTGCCGACGCGTATTACCGCGCCGCGATCTCTGGAGGCAAGAACATCCCCTTCCCGCAACCAGGTTGGGCGAACGTTGCTCAAGATTTCGGAACCGACGGAGGAATGCACAACTTTCTGNNGGAATACAACACGGGCATCTACAAGGATGGCGGGGGTCCCAACGGCAGCAGCGTGTACACCCCCCCCACTCGTAACTACTTCTTTGACGTCCTGTTCCTGAACCCGGCCAACCTGCCCCCGGCAACACCCGAGTTCCAGGCCATTGACAGCCTCAGCTCCCACCAGAACTTTACACCGCGGTAAACGTACGAATCCGACCTGCTGCCCCGGTTCCGCCTCCGCGGACCGGGGCTTTTGTCTTTTGTTGATTGGTTACAATCGTAGACACCGCGCCATTGCCCAAAGCGGATCCCAACCAAGCATGCACCTGGCTTCTGATCGTCGCATCTATCTCTGGTTCTTGTTCACAGCGTCGGCCCTCACCGGCATCGGGTTGTTTTTCGTTCCGATCTTCATCATTCACCCTTTCCGCCACCAGACTCCNNGGGATCCTTCGCCGCTGCCCTCGTCTGTCTCGCATTCGCGCTTTTCCTCTGGCGCGCCGCCAACCGATGGCGCAAGATCGTTCTCGCCTCCGTGATGGTCCTGGTCGCATTCGCCGCAGTCATGTCGAGGCTGAATCACTTCGAGTGGATGTTCCATCCCATCGAGGCCGCGCAGTTCGAAGCGGTGTCCGCCAGCAAACTCGACAACGGAGAAATGATTCTGGCCATCCGTTTCGGCTCCGACGCCCGCGCCTATCCCATCCGTGAAATGGCCTACCACCATGTGTTGAACGACGTCGTCGCCGGCGTCCCGGTGGCTGTCACCTATTGAACGCTCTGTCACACCGGTCTGGTGTGGACACGAACCGTGAACGGCAGAGTGCTGCATTTTTATCTCGCTGGAATCAACAACCAGAACTTCCTGATGCGTGATCGCGAAACTGGCACCTGGTGGCAGCAGATCACGGGCAAAGCCATCTACGGTCCGCTCCAGGGCGCGTCGCTCGAACTCGTCCTGAGTGACGAGTTAACCTTCGGCGAGTGGAAGTCGGAAGTGTCGAACGGTAAGGTGCTGGCTGAGGTGCCGAAGTATGTGAAGGAGTACGACAGCAATTGGGAAGCGGAAGTAGCCAAGCTTCCGGTAGTGATCAGCTTTCCCGGAACCGAGCTCAAATCTCGCGACGTGGTCGTAGGATTGGAAATTGACGGCACTAGCCGCGCCTATCCATGGGAGACGCTGGTGAAACAGTCGCCGGTCATCGACCGCGTACACGGTACACCCTTGCTCATAGCGGTCGGACCTGACGGCAAATCCTTCCGCGTTTTCATCAGCCGCATCGACGGCCAGGACGCCGAGTTTTTCTTGCAAGGCGAGAGCGAGGACGGGACTAAGGCTGAGACAAAAAACGATACGGCTGCCGCAACGAAGTCCGAAGCAAAGTCCGAAGTAAAGTCCGAAGCGACCGCCGTGACGAAAGCCGCAGCCTCGGCCGACCCCACAGCCGTGGCGCCGTCCGCCGCCAAACCC
>PKYX01000511.1 GCA_003132825.1 Acidobacteriaceae bacterium | reverse complement strand
ATCCCAAGCTGAAAAATCTGGAGAAGACGGGCCTGGTAATTTTCATCTACAGCCTGCTGTTTACATCTCTCGTCTCGTTCTTCGCGGTCATGATTATCCCGGACAAGGTTCGGCCCGACTACTTCGCCAACCTGATTGGCGGAATCGCAATGTACCTGGTGGGGCCAACTACGCTGAAGCTGCTGTTTCACGGATTTGTGGTGCTGGTGGGGGTGCTGATTCTGGCAGGAGCGCAGAACACCTCGATTGTCGGAGCCAACGGAGTGTTGAATCGCGTGGCCGAGGATGGCGTCCTGACCTCCTGGTTTCAGAAGCCCCAAACCAAATACGGCACCAGCTTTCGCATCATCAATCTGATTGTGGGCATGCAGCTGCTGACCATCATTCTCAGCAAAGGGAACGTGTACGTTCTAGCGGGCGTGTACGCCTTTGGCGTGATCTGGAGTTTTGCTCTCAAGTCGATGGCCGTTCTGGTGCTGCGCTTCACCGAGCCCGGAAACCGGGAATGGAAGGTGCCGGGCAACATCCACATCGGAGGGATGGAATTTCCGCTGGGCCTGGCGGCGATCTCGGCAGTGCTGTTCATGACCGCGCTGGTCAACCTGTTTACGAAATCGCAAGCGACCATTGCGGGAGTCACCTTCAGCGTGGCTTTCTTCGCCATCTTTACCTACTCGGAGCACCGCGTGCGCGCGCAGCGTCACGGCAAACCGGAAAATCTGGACCAGTTCCGCGTGTACGGGAACCAGGAACTGGGCAGCCAGGCCCTCGGAGTGCGCCCCGGCAACATTCTCGTCGCGGTCCGCGATCCTAAAAATCTCTACTATTTGCGCGAGATCCTGCGCCGCACCGACACCACCCGGCAGGACGTTGTGGTCATGACTGCCCGCCTCTACCACCTGGAACACTCCTTCAGCGGCAGCCCGGTGGTTGACGCCTCCGAGGTCTTCGATCACTACGAGCAGGAGCTGTTCACGACCGTAGTGGCGGTGGCGGAAAAAGAAGGGAAGCCGGTTTCGCTCCTGGTGGTTCCCGCGAGCAACGTGTTCGACGCGATTATCGGGACTGCGCAACGGTTGGACTCCTGCCGTGTGGTCTGCGGGCTCTCCAACAAGCTGAGCTCCGATGAGCAGGCCAAACTCACCGGCGATGCCTGGGAGAAGCTGCCGGAACCGAAGCCGCGCATTACCATGGAGGTTTATTCTCCCAATGGCGGCGTCCACGAATACCCGCTCGGGCCGCATACCCCGCGCTTGCGCGCGCAGGATGTCGAGTTGATGCATCAGGTCTGGCTCGACATCACTTCGGATCCGAAATATGCCGGCGCGCACCACTACCACATCGTGGCCTTGGCGCTCGAGGAATTGCAGCGCGAGTTGAAATGCGAGCAGCGGGCCGCGTTGCTGGCCAAGCTACTAGACGAAATGCACCGCAACGACTCAGACCCGAAGACCAATTGAACCGGGCCATCTGACCAACTCCCGGGCGTGTCGAGCGAACCTCGCCGTTTCGCTCCTGTTACCATCACCCTTGTGGATCCAAATTCCAAGGTTCGAGTGCGTTTTGCGCCGTCCCCTACCGGGCACTTGCACGTAGGCAACGCGCGGACGGCGCTATTCAATTGGCTCCTCGCCCGGCAAAAGAGCGGGGTGATGGTGCTGCGCATCGAGGATACGGACCTCGAGCGCAGCCAGGCCCGCTTTGAGGACCAGCTCATCGACGATCTGAGGTGGCTGGGACTGGACTGGGATGAAGGCCCGGATGTGGGTGGGCCCTACGGTCCATATCGCCAGTCGGATCGCCTGCCGGTCTATCGCGAGCAGGCTGAGCGCTTGCTCGGCGAGGGTAAAGCGTATCTGTGTTTCTGCACAGAAGACGATCTGCGGAAAGACCGCGAACGGGCGATGACCGAGCATCGCCCCCCGATTTATTCCGGCAAATGCCGGACGCTCGACCGGGCGGAGGCCGAGGGGCGCCGGAAGGCGGGCGAGGCATCGGCCATCCGGCTCGAGATTCCCGAGCATCCCATCCGCTTCCATGACATTGTGCACGGGGATGTAGAGTTCTCGAATGAAGTGGTCAGCGATCCCATCATCGTGCGCTCCAGTGGAATGCCGGTTTACAACTACGTGGTGGTGATTGACGACGCCCTGATGAAGATCACGCACGTGATCCGGGGCGACGATCACCTTTCGAATACTCCCAAGCAGGTGGCGCTCTATGAGGCCCTGGGCTGGCCGGTGCCGGAGTTCGCACATCTTTCGACCATCCTCGGAGCCGACCGCGAGCGGCTTTCGAAGCGGCATGGAGCGACCTCGATCGCCAGCTTCCGCGATATGGGCGTCCTGCCGGAGGCGCTCGGGAATTACTTGGCGCTTCTCGGCTGGGCCCCGAGCGGTGGCACGCGGGAAATCTTTAGCCGGGAGGAGTTGGTGAAGGAATTTTCGCTCGAACGCGTCACCCCGTCCCCGGCCGTGTTTGACATGGAGAAGCTGTACTGGCTGAACCGGCATTCCATCAAGCAAGCCTCTTCGGAACGAATCGACCGGCTCGCCCTCCCGTACTACAGCCGCGCGCTCGGCGATGACATGGCCAAGGACTCGGGTGGGCGACCGATCGACGATTATCCCTGGTCCCCTGAAGTCGTCCACTGGTTTTCAAGCGTGACTCGCCTGCTCGTACCGTCGGTCGACCGGCTAGATCAACTGCCGGATCGCGCCTTCTTCATCTTCCACTACGATGCCCAAGCTGCCCTGGCTGCCCCCGATAACCGTGAAACGCTGACTTGGCCAAATACGGACGCCGTGATCGCGCGTTTCACGGTCAAGATTCTCGAAGATGAATCAGCTCAATCGGGGCAGCTGACCCCGGAACGTTTCAAGCAGTTGGTCAACGAAGTCAAAGCGGAAACCGGCGCCAAGGGAAAAGAACTGTTTCACCCCATTCGCCTGATCGTGACCGGCTCACACTCCGGGCCGGAGTTCGACAAGCTGATCCCGATCCTCGAGGAAGGCAGCCGGTTGACCTTGCCGAAACACGTGCTCAGCACGGGGGAACGCGTGCAGGCGTTTGCCAAGGCGAGAGCGAAATAGGTTGCTCGGGGTTCGCTCGACGGGAAGGGCTGGATGCCTGTCCCCGCACCGCGCTTACCGCTTCACGTTGTCTTCTTGACATTGTGTTCGAGCGCCGCTTCGAGCTCGGTGTGCTGAAACGAATATCCGCCGGCGATCAGCTTCGCCGGTTCCACCCGCTGGCTGGCCAGCAGGAGTTCGTCAGCCATTTGCCCGAAGACCAGACGGGCCGCGAAGGCTGGCATCGGGAAGATCGCGGGCCGGGAGAGCACGGCACCGAGTGTCCTTGTGAACTCCCGATTGGTTACCGGTTGGGGGGATACCAGGTTCACGGGACCCGCCAGAGTACTCGTCAAAGCGTAGTCAATCGCGCCCACCAGGTCCCGCACGTCAATCCAACTCCACCACTGGCGGCCATTGCCCATCGTGCCGCCGGCACCCAGGCGGAAGGGTGCCAGCATTTTCTGCAGCGCGCCGCCATCCCGGCTCAGCACGATCCCAATGCGCAGCTGGACCGCGCGGATGCCGGCACGCTCAGCGGGCTCGACCGCCCTCTCCCACGCCCGACAGACCTCGGCGAGGAACCCTTTTCCAGGCGGAGAGGCTTCGGTCAAGACTTCATCGCCCCGATCGCCGTAATACCCGGTGGCGGAAGCCGAGACCAGCACCCGCGGCCGCAGCGGCGCTTCGGCCAAAGCCTCAGCCAGATGGCGCGTACCTTGCACCCGACTCTCGAGGATGCGGCACTTCTTGGCTTCAGTCCAGCGGCCCACCACGGATTCTCCGGCCAGGTGAACCGCGGCTTCGAATCCGGAAACCGATTGTGGCCGCAAGGGCTGGGCTGGATCCCAGGCAATTTGGCCTTCCCCGGCGCTCGCGCGGCGAACCAGGCGCACGACCTGATAGCCGCGTTCGATGAGAGCGGGCAACAGCGCCGCCCCGATAGGGCCGGAGGCTCCGCTGACCAGAATATTTCCCGGGGGCCTGTTCATGGCACCTTTACTGTAGCAACTCGAGCCGGCCCCGGCCTAGACGAGGTCAGGGCGAAGCGGGTACGGGTCCTGAAACAGGAACCCATTCCAGGATTTGAAACCCCGGGTTAGAAACCCAGGATTTGAAGCCCGGGGGTTTGAGACCAGGGGCTTTCAGGCGGTTGCCGGGAGGGCGGGGCTTGGAGGTTTGCGCCATCTCCAACTCCTGCTCCGAGCGCAGTTTGCGAAGTTCGGGCTGCCGCGCAGGCTCACCCGTCGCTAAGGGCTTTGCTCGACCGCCGGTCGGCTGAGGGTTTTCGACCTCAGCGTGGTCCCGACAGCCCACAGCGNNATGGCGACGCTGCGCCAACAGATCGCGACCAATGTCCTCACGGTCACCAAGTTCCGCGACCTGATGCGGATGGTGCGGGACAATCGTCCGAGCGACGATCTCGAAATCATCCGCAAAGCCTACGAATTCTCCCAGAAGCATCATGCCGGCCAGACCCGCGCTTCCGGCAAGCCCTACCTGGTGCATCCACTCGAAGTGGCCTTAGTTCTCGCCGAGATGAAAATGGACCCGGTGGCCGTGGCCGCCGGCTTGTTGCACGACTCGGTCGAGGATACCTCGGTCACGATTGTTGATATCCGCAAGGAGTTCGGCGAGCAGGTAGCCCATATCGTCGAGGGCGTTACCAAGATCAGCAAAATTGACTTTGCCACCCGCGAGGAACAGCAAGCCGAGAATTTGCGCAAAATGATGTTGGCCATGGTGGACGACATCCGGGTGGTGCTGATCAAGCTGGCCGACCGCCTGCATAACATGCGGACGCTCGAACATCTGCCGCACGACCGCCAGCAGAAAATTGCGCAGGAAACGCTCGATATCTACGCGCCCATCGCGCACCGGCTGGGCATGGGCAAGATTCGGGGCGAGTTGGAGGATCTGGGCTTCCGCTTTCTGGATCCCATCGGCTATCAACAGGTCCATGATGCGGTCGAGACTCGGCGCAAGCCCGGGGAACAGTTCCTGGCGCGAGTGGGCCAGACCTTGCGCGACAAACTGAAAGAGGCGGGCATCACCGCCACCGTAGAAAGCCGCATCAAGCGCCTCTATAGCGTTCACAAAAAGCTGCAACGCCAGCACATCAGCGCGGACCAGGTTTACGACCTCTGCGCCATGCGTGTGATTACCCAGTCGGTGCAGGATTGTTACGCGGTCTTGGGCATCGTGCACAACGTGTGGCGGCCCGTCCCGGGGCGCATCAAAGATTTTATCGCCATGCCCCGGCCTAACTTTTACCAGTCGCTGCATACTTCGGTCATTGCCGACGACGGCATGCCGTTTGAAATCCAGATTCGCACCGAAGAGATGCACAAGATGGCTGAGGAAGGCATCGCCGCCCACTGGAAATACAAAGACGGCCCGGTTTCGGCGCAGGATGAGCAGCGGCTCTCCTGGCTGCGGCAGGTGGTCGAGTGGCAGAGGGATGTTTCCGACCCCAATGAATTTCTTTCCACTCTGAAAATCGATCTTTACCCCGAAGAGGTCTACACCTTCACTCCCAAGGGGAAGGTAGTGGTGCTGCCGCGGGAGTCGACGCCCATCGATTTCGCCTATTCCATTCACACCGAAGTCGGCCACAGCTGCGTGGGCGCCAAGGTGAACGGGCGCATGGTGCCGCTGCGCCACAAGCTGCACAGCGGCGATATCGTGGAGATCATCACGCAGACGGGACACAAGCCCAGCCGNNGACTGGCTGGCGGCGGTGAAGTCTTCGCGTGCCCGCAACAAAATCAAACACTGGCTGAATCTTCACCAGCGCGAGCGTGCGATTGAAATTGGCCGCAAGCTCATCGAAAAAGAAGCTCGCAAGTATCATGTGGCGTTCAAGGAAATCAAGGATGAGGAGCTGCTGAAAATTGCCTCGGACTATGGCCTCGGTCGTGCCGACGACTTGATGGCCGGCATTGGATACGGCAAGTACTCGGCCCGTCAGGTGCTGGGCAGGCTAGCCCCGGCCGGCACGCAACCCGCGCTCGAAGGCGAAGAAGACAAGACGGGCGGGATCTCGAGCGTCGTGCGTCGGGTCTTCGGCGGCGACCACCACAACACCATCCGGGTGAAGGGCCACGATGATTTGCTGGTATACCGCGCGCGCTGCTGTAATCCCATTCGAGGCGAAGCCGTGGTCGGCTATGTGACCCGCGGCAAGGGGGTCGCGGTTCACTCCTTGAATTGCCCGAACGTAGTGAATCTGATGTATGAGCCGGAGCGCAAGATTGACGTGGAATGGGCACGCGACGACGAGACGCCGGATTCGTATCCGGTGAAACTGACGGTGTTCTGCGACGATCGCTTTGGCATGCTGAAGCAAATCACGGGCGTCATCGGCGACGCCAAGACCAACATCCGCAATATCGAAGCGCGAACGAACAATGGCCAGGCGAGCGTTGACGCGGTGCTCGATGTCGCCGACCTACAACATCTGGAACTGATCATTGACGGCCTGCGCAAGATTCCCGGCGTACACGATGTGCAACGACTGCAAAAAATCTAGTCGCCGCTGATCTCGGTGACGGCGACCGAGCCCTGGAGGTTCCATGCGCGAAGTAATTTCGACCCGCGATGCTCCGCAGGCGATCGGGCCCTATTCGCAGGCCATCAAGGCGAATGGTTTCGTGTTCGCCTCCGGACAGATTGCAATCGATCCGGCTACCCAACAGGTCATCGTGGGCGACGTGGCTGCCCAAACCGATCGTGTCCTCAACAACGTCTCGAACATTTTGAAGGCGGCCGGTTCTGGACTAGAGAAAGTGGTCCGCTCGACCGTGTTTCTCAAGAACATGAGCGATTTCGCGGCCATGAACGAAGTCTATGGCCGGTATTTCACCGCCGCCCCGCCGGCCCGGTCGACGGTCGAAGCAGCGCGGTTGCCGAAGGATGTGCTGGTGGAAATCGATGTGATCGCTTTGGTATAAGGGTCCAAGACTGGTGAAGGAGTTCCGATGCTCAAAATCATTGCCCTGCTCTCGTTGGCGTCCGTCGCCCTGGCGCAGAGTGGAATCACGCCCCCGAATACCATGAAAAAGGCCACGCCGCCAGCGCATGCGGCGGCCACTGGCCCGACCAAAGTGAGCGGAGAGCCGACCCAGACCGCCGATGGCCTCGAGTACTGGGACATCAAGGTCGGCACCGGCGCAGTCGCCGAGGCCGGACAGAGTGTCATGGTTCACTACACGGGATGGCTGACCACGGGAAAGAAGTTCGACAGCTCGGTCGGAAAAGCGCCATTTGAGGTGACGCCTCTCGGCACTGCCCCCGTCATCAAGGGGTGGAACGAGGGCATCGTAGGAATGAAGGTCGGGGGAAAACGCCAGCTGCGGATTCCTCCCGACTTGGCCTACGGTGCGGACGGCTATCCGGGCGCGATCCCGCCAAACGCTACTTTGATCTTCGATGTGCAGTTGCTGTCGGTGCACTAATCAGTTTCAACCGCAGGGCCGTCGCGGACACGGCAAAGCCCAAAGAACGGGCTCTTTCTGCTGTGTCTTCTGCGGGTTAGCTCTACGGGGTGTGGCTCTGGCTGGGTTTCGCCGTGGTCTGGCTGGTGGCTAGGCTTTGACCACTTTGCCGCTTCGCAGGCAGCCGGTGCAAACGCGGAGGCGCTTGGTGGCGCCCTTCACCTTGGCGTGGACCGGGCGCAGGTTGACGTTCCAGCGCCGCTTGGTCACGTTGTGGGCGTGGCTAATATTGTTGCCGAATTGCGGCCCCTTGCCGCAGATATCACAAACTTGTGCCATGACNNTCCCCTGGACCTGTCCGCTTCCGAACATGCGGTTTCCGCGAGCGGACACCGCATGGTTTCAGAACTGCTCCGTCTGCTTTGTTGTCTAGAACTTGCCAAGTCCCTATGACGGTGACCTGATTGCTCATGGTACCCAAGCTGCTTGGCCGAGCCACGAATATGCAGGGAGCATCTTTATCGGTCACACAAAACAGTGTCGGAGTGTCAGAGGGGGCTTGCGGCTTGCTGAACGCGATTCCTATCTGAACTCGCGCGTGCCATGCAGCGTATTTCATTCTGCAGCCAGGTGAAATCGATGAGAGCTTCTCAAACTTTCTTGCCGCAAACCAATTCCCAGCCTCGAATTGTTTCTTGGATCGAAGCATTCTGGCGCGACCTGCGGGTCACCCTCCGCAGTTTTCGCCGAAAGCCTGGATTCACCCTCGTCGTGGTCCTGTCACTGGCGCTTGGGATCGGCGCGAATACCGCCATCTTCAGCCTGGTCGACGCAATTCTGCTGCGGCCGCTGCCCGTGCCACACCCCCATGATCTGGTCGTGGTCGATATCGCGGCCTCGCGCCTGACGCAGTTCGGCGATGCTTCCTATCTGGACTACCGAGACTTCCGCAGTCGCAGCCAGTCGTTTCAGAGTCTGGCGATTTCTCAAAGCATGTCGGCGGCGATGAACAGCGGCCAGGGCGATTCACAGATGGTTTGGGGACTTCTGGTTTCGGGAAGTTTCTTCTCGACGATGCAGGTCCCTCCCGTTCTGGGACGAGATTTTCGCCCCGAAGAAGACGACGTACCCGGTAAGTATCCGGTCGCCATCATCAGCTATGCACTCTGGAACCGGACATTCGCCAAAGATCCGGGCGTGATCGGGAAGCAAGTAAAGCTGAATGGCCAAAGCTTCACCATCATCGGCGTCTCTCCCCGATTATTCAGCGGCGCCGATCTTTTCTACCGCCCTGATATTTATGTGCCGGCCGTAATGACCGCTGGCTTGACCTCAGACGGCACCGACATGCTCACTCACCGCAGTTACCGGGGCTTCAGCATGATGGGCCGCCTGAAACCCGGGGTCACGGTCGTCGAGGCGCAAGCCGAGGTGGACACCATGATGCGCGAGCTCGAGCGGGCCTACCCGGACACCAACAAGGACACCGCCGGGTTCGTGCGGAAGGAAATGAACCGCCGGCTGGTGGGTAATGGGATTCTGCTTCCGTCGATCCTGATGGCGCTGGTTCTGCTGGTTCTGCTGATCGCATGCGCGAACGTGGCCAGCCTTCTGATGGCCCGGGCGACGTCGCGGATCAGGGAGACTTGTACTCAGCTTGCCATCGGGGCCACGCGGGGCACCTTGGTTCGGCAACTGCTGACCGAGAGCGCCGTGCTGGCATGGCTCGGCGGCGTCTCCGGCGTATTGCTCGGATTTGGATGTATCAGGGGTTTCGCGGCTCTGTTGCCGTATTCGCCGGCTCCGTCCAGTCCTCAATTTCACCTGGATTGGCGGGTCCTGACGTTTGCCCTGCTGGTATCCACGGCCGCGGTTTTTTTATGTGGACTGGCTCCAGCCTTCCTGACGGTCCGGGAAGCGATGGCGGCCACGACCAATGTCAGGGCTGGAGTATCGGGAAGCCGCAAGTTTGGCACGTTGGCGCGGCGATTCCTCATCGCGGGCCAGATTGCTTTATCCACCATCCTGCTGATTGGTGGAGGATTGTTCCTGAAAGCCTTCGTCAAGGCCCAAAAGGTGGATCTGGGTTTCAATCCTGACCATGTTTTGCTGCTTGCCGTTGATCCCACTCTGAACGGATATTCCCCGGACAAAGCGCTCCGCTTCAATCAGCAGCTTCTGCGGCAGACCATCGGGTTGCCCGGCGTCAAATCCGCTAGCCTGGGCAGCAATGTGCCCTTTCTCTCCGGGAGCTCGTGGGACATTTCGATCGACGGCTACACCGCGGCGGGCGGCGAAAACTTTGTCGACACCGCCACCAATCAAGTCGGCCCAGGATATTTTGCGACCCTCGAGATTCCGCTACTTCGGGGCCGCGAGTTCAGGGACGAGGACACAGCCAACGGACCGCTGGTCGCAATCGTGAACGAGACGCTGGCGCGAAGATACATCGTCGGCAATGGAGACCTCGAAAAGGCCATTGGGCACAACCTTCGCTTGCGCGACCACGACCACATTTCGATCGTAGGCGTGGTCAAGGATTCGAACTACGGGAATATCGGCGGGCCGATGATCCCGGTCTTCTACATGTCCTATGGACAGATGGGGAGACCCATGGGGACGCTGCATGTGCGGACCGAGGGTGACCCGACCACGATGGTTTCCCCAATACGGGACCAACTCGGGATGCTCGATCGGGAACTCGCTCCCGTGTCGGTCCTTGCCCTAGCCAGCGCCGTGTCGAGTCAAGGGCTTTTTATGCCGCGTGTTTCGGCTATTCTCGGCGGCGCATTTGGCCTGGCTGCTCTGTTGCTGGCTGTCATCGGTTTGTACGGCGTGGTGTCATTCCTGGTGGGCCGCAGAACGCAGGAGATTGGAGTGCGGATTGCGCTTGGCGCACAAAGAGGTTCCATTCTACGAATGGTTCTTGCCAACGGAATTTTGCTGGCGGCGACCGGGCTCTTGATCGGCACGGCAGGGGCCTATGTCCTGACCCCATTGATGGGCAATTTACTGATCGGCGTGAGCCCACGAGATCCGGCGGTTTTCCTGGCCATCGCACTGGTATTGATCACAGCTACGCTGGGGGCGAGTTGGATTCCAGCCCGGCGCGCAACCGAGATCGACCCGATCGAAGCCCTCAGATGCGAGTGAAGCCCGGGCCGAGCGCGATCTGTGAGCCCTCCACGTTCGTGCGATACTGAGGTTCATGGCGGGCGCGGCAGATCCCAAATCGGTCAAAGTAAATCTTACAACCGGCGCAGGCGTGGACATCGAGTGGCATGACGGCCATGCTTCGCACTACCGATTTTCATACCTGCGCGACGCCTGCCCCTGCGCCCTCTGTGACGATGAGCGAACCAAGAGCGGGCGCGAGCCGGGAGATTCGCCCGCCTTGGCGCCCGGGACACTCCCCATGTTCAAGCCCGCGGTCAAGCCCCTGTCGGCCGACGGTGTGGGCAAATATGCGATCAAGTTTCATTGGAACGATGGACACGAGCTAGGAATCTATTCCTGGGAGTTTTTGCGCAAGGTTTGTCCCTGTGAGCAGTGCCAGAGCGGGCGGCTGGCGGCCGAGACCAAATAGAGCAGACCGAATTGGGGTTCGACTGCCCACAGCCGTGCCGACCTAGGTTTTCGAACGAAGTCCGGCAATGGAAGAAGAGAAATTCAGTCGCACCGCGTACCGGGTGGCCATGCGCCGCGCCTCCCACCAGCTGCTCGACGATCCGAAGGTATTCGATGACCCCCTGGCTTTGCGCGTCCTTGGGCCGAAGGCAATCGCCGAATTGCAATCGGATTCCCGCGAGGACAGCCATACCTCCCGGGCGCTGCGCGCCTTTTTAGTGGCGCGAAGCCGTTTTGCGGAAGATGAGCTGGCGGCCGCGGTCGAGCGCGGCATCAGGCAATCCGTGATTTTGGGCGCTGGGCTCGATACTTCCGCCTTTCGCGCTCCCCATGCGGATCGCGGGCTTCGCATCTTTGAGGTGGATCATCCGGCCACGCAGGCGTGGAAGCGGGAGCGCTTGGCGGCGGGAGAAATCTCGGTTCCCGCGACCCTGACTTTTGTTCCGGCGGACTTTGAGCGGCAGGACTTGGCGGCCGAGCTGTCGCGTGCCGGGTTTCAGTGGAAGGCCACGTTTTTCTCCTGGCTCGGGGTTACCCCCTACCTTTCCCGCGAGGTCTTTGATGGGACGCTCGCCTGGATCGCCTCGCTGCCGGCGCCGAGCGCGGTGGTGTTTGATTACGCGGTCGATCCATCCTCGCTGGATAGGGATGAGCAGGCTGTGTTGCGGGCTCTGGCCGCGCGGGTCGAGTCTGCGGGCGAGCCGTTCCGCCTGTTTTTTGTTCCCTCCGAATTGGCTGGGGACCTCGAGGGGATGGGATTCAGCCACGTCGAGACCCTGGCTCGGGACCAGATGAACGCCCGCTACTTCGAAGATCGCCGGGGCGGTTTGCGCATCTCAGGGGGTCTGGCGCAACTGGTGAGCGCGCGGCGTTGAGGCCGGCCGGTCGTTGATTTCAAGCAGCGGATTCTGCTGGGGCGAAACTCAGGTCGGCACGGACCGAGTAAAATAGAGCCACAGGTTCCTTTGTCTTTTCTCTCCCAACTCAACCCGGAGCAGCGTGAAGGCGTCGAAACCAGCGACGGCCCGTTGCTCATTCTCGCCGGCGCAGGCAGCGGGAAGACGCGCGTGATCACCTACCGCATCGCCCATCTCATCGAACACCTGGGCGTGATGCCGGAATCCATCCTGGCGATGACCTTCACCAACAAGGCCGCCGCCGAGATGGTCGAGCGCGTGGACCGGCTGGTGGGCGGACTGTCGATCGCCAAGCCCGTGATCTCGACCTTCCATTCCTTCTGCGTACGGCTTCTGCGCCGCGATATCGAAGCCCTGCGCATTGCTTCGACGGTTCCCGGCCGGCCCGCCATCGGCCACACTAAGAGCTTTGTGATCTACGACGAGAACGATCAGCAGCAACTGGTCAAAGGCGTGATGCGCCGCTTGGGGATCGACGACAAACAGACCACCCCGCGCTCCGTGCTGTCCCATATTTCCTGGGCCAAGAATCATATGCTCGATCCCCAGGAGGTCTACCTGCAATCCTCCGATCCGAAGACCGAGCGCGTGGCTCAGATTTATGAGGAGTACCGCAAAGAGCTGGGCAAGGCGAACGCGCTCGATTTTGACGATCTCCTGCTTGAGTCCGTGCGTCTGCTGAAAGCCCGATCCGAAGTCCGCGAATACTACAACCGGCGTTTTCAGTACATCATGATCGACGAATATCAGGACACCAACCGTCCGCAGTATGAACTCATGCGGCTGCTGGCCGGGACGCGACACAACGTTTGCGCCGTGGGCGATGAGGACCAGTCGATTTACTCCTGGCGGGGAGCCGACATTCGCAACATTTTGGAGTTTGAGAAAGATTTTCCCGAGGCCAAGATTGTGCGCTTGGAGCAGAACTACCGTTCCACCCAGAATATTCTGCAGGCAGCCTCGGCGGTGGTGGCGAACAATATCAAGCGCAAGGGCAAGAATCTTTGGACGTCGCGGCAGGGCGGGGCGAAGATCGGCTACTACGAAGCCCCCGATGGGGAAAACGAAGCCCTGTTCGCCGCCGACTACATTGCGAAGTATCTGCGCGCGGCGGCGAGCGACGACGAGAGTCCGCGCGCGGCGGTCCTTTACCGCACCAACTCGCAATCGCGCTTGTTTGAAGAGGCCATGCGGCGCTATCAGTTGAAATACAACGTGGTCGGCGGATTTTCGTTCTACGAGCGCGCTGAAATCAAGGACATGATCTCCTATCTCAAAGTCATCCTGAATCCGGATGATTCGATCTCGCTGTTGCGGGTGATCAACACTCCGGTGCGCGGAATTGGCAAGACTACGATTGAGACTTTGGAACAGCTGGCGCTCGAGACCGGGCTTTCGTTGTGGGGTGCGACCGGGGAAGCGCTTCGCCGCCAGCTCCTGCCGCAGCGGGCGCGGGCAGCGCTGAAAAGCTTCCAGAGTCTGGTCGAGGATGCGCAAGCCATGCTGGTTGGCCGCTATGTCGAGCGCATGGAGGAAACCGCAAGCGCCGAGTCCTCGGATCGCCCGGGGGGCGAAGCCTTACCGCCCGAGAGCGAAGAAGCTACCGACGACACCGACTTCAGCCCGGGCAACTTCAGCTTCGAATTTGATGAACCCGATTCCGCCGCTGATGACCAGATTCCACCCGCAGTAGCCTCCTCCGGCTCGGAACCAGCGGGACCTCACGATGCCGGCACCACACCCGCAAGCCCGGTCGCCGCGAACACCGCTGAGATCCTCAAGTTCCTCCTGGACCGCACCGCCTACATCAAGCAGCTCGAAGCGGAAGACACACCGGAGGCTTACTCGCGGGTCGAAAACCTGAACGAACTGGTGAATGCTGCCCTCGATTCGCGCGACCGTGGCGAGACCATCGACCAGTTCCTCGACCATGCGGCGCTCGTGAGCGATGTCGATGCGTACGATGAACGCGCCCAGATCACGCTCATGACCTTGCACGCGGCCAAGGGTCTGGAGTTTCCGCTGATATTTTTGTGTGGGATGGAAGAGGGTCTTTTCCCGCACTCGCGCACGTTTCTGCGCCCGGATGACATCGAGGAGGAGCGGCGGCTGTGTTATGTGGGCATGACCCGGGCCATGAGTACGTTGATATTGACCCGGGCGGTGTATCGCCGCCGCTACGGAAACGACCAGCCCGAGTCCAGCGTGCCGTCGCGCTTCTTGGAAGAAGTGCCGGGGGAACTGCTCGAGGACATGGGGACTCCCCGACGTTCGCGGGCCAGAGTCCCGGCGTCCCAAGGATCTGCCTCGATCGAGCCAAGCCACTATTCCTACGAGGACGAGGATCAGAGCGCTAGCTGGAATTCGCCGGACCAGGCGCGTCAAGTCGCCTCGTACTCCGGTACGAACCACCACTCCATTGACAATATCGCTGAGTTCTTCGCCTCGCGAGGCAAGAAATTTAGCATCCCCAAAATGCCGGCTGCGGCGCCCCCTGGCCGCAAGGGATTTCGTCCGGGGCAGAAGGTTCGGCATCCGAAATACGGCGAAGGCACGGTCTATCAGCGCGAAGGGGAGGGTGAAGAGGCCAAGATTACGGTACAATTCCCTCGCTTCGGCTTGAAGAA
>PKYX01000331.1:231-2867 GCA_003132825.1 Acidobacteriaceae bacterium | reverse complement strand
TCGTACGTGCCCAGATGCCAATTGCAGCAGCACCCTCAGCACCGGAGCCTTGAGTCTGCATTCTTGTCTGCCCTGAACCGAATTCCCGTAACTCGCTAGATATCTATGGAGACTGCGGTGGCTACAAAGATTCTAATCGTGGACGATCATGAAATTGTGCGCGAGGGCATCAGGACGCTGATTACCAGAGCGAGACCCAACTGGGAGATCATAGGCGAGGCAAGTAGCGGTGCACAGGCAATTGACATGTGTGAGACCTTGAAGCNNTCGACATCACGATGCCCGGCATGAGCGGTCTGGAAGCGGCCTCCAAAATGGCTGCATCCCGGTTGAAGTGTCGGATCTTGATGTTTACGATGCATGAGGGTGAAAGGCTATCCGGCGAGGTTCGGCAAGCGGGTGCGCACGGTTTTGTTCTGAAATCCCAAGCTGCTAGCGATCTCATTCGCGCCATCGACTGCCTGCTCGCGGGAGGGACGTTTTTTGGCTCGGAGCCCGCAGCCGAAAAGGACGCATCGGACGCGCCTCCTTTGGATTCTACGAGCCTGCAATCTGCTCGGAATTGTAGAGAGCCGATTGTCGCTACCAACGGAGCGAACGGTCGCCGCGTCAAAAAGACATTCCCAGTTTTCGGAGCTCCGAGACTTTACGACGTTGACGGATTCCGAAGTTCAAACCCTCCAGGCAGGGCGAACATTCGTCGCCAACGCCGCTGCTGAGAAGCACATTTTCGGGCTGTAGATTTCAGGCGGTAATATCAGGGAGGCACTTCTTCCTACCTGAGGAGCCATTCTTNNCAACGACTTTGGAATGCGCCCGCCCCATCTCGTCGGTCACCACGTCGCCATAGATGTTCATTGTCGTTCTGCTATCGCTGTTCCGCATCAGCTTTTGTTGAACAGCTATTGCACCAATCCCACTGCCAGTGAGGCATGATTATGCTTGGGGCCGCTGGGGAGCGACAGCGCCGCCACTCCTGCGTTCGGTTTGCCCCTCAAGGCAGCAATGCGGGGTTTGCCCTCTGCGCCAGATCCAGAGCCTGCTGTGGAAACCAGGCTCCCGCGATCGGATCGTCGAGGCCCCACAGCGGATCGAAGACCGCTTGGCCGGCGACCTCCGTTGGCCATCCCGGCTGCGTGTAGTCCGCGAGGTCCCACGCCCGCGCTCCTCCGGCGGCGTCACACGTGCCATCCGACTCGCCTGGTGTCTTTACCCAAAGATAAGCGTCGAGCAGTGAAACGCCCGTGTTTGCCGTGGGATGAGTTCCCAGCCCGCGTGCCGGAGGGTTGCACCAGCTGCCATTGGTGAGGGTCTGGACGACCGACGCCGGCTGGTTATACGGCGCATTCGCGTAGATGCTGGCGTCGAGCGGTCCCTGACCGTTGCGGCTGGTGTCAATAACGAAATGCGTCGCGGGTACGTCTGTTCCCATGTTCTGCTGATACCACTCGTCGGTGTAGACCCAGGTCGCAATGTTGTCCGGATCGACCGTTCCGAGAGGCGAGTAGTACTGGCTGGCGCAATATGAATAGTTACCCAGCCGCCAGCCGCCCTGCTCCGGATCATTCCCGAACGCGACGCAGTCGGAGACCCAGGTGTCATAGGTCGTTTCGTAGTTGTTCAGATTGAAGTTCGATACGTTGGTGAAGAAACCCTGCGCCTGCTGAATGCCGGCTTGTGCGAGCCGTGCCGCCATAATCGGCACCGCNNAAAAATCCCTGCGCCTGCCGAATGCCGGCCTGGACGAGCCGTTGCGCCATAATCGGCACCGCCTGCCAGTGACTATTGCCCGCATCCAGGTAGACCTGCGTCTGCGGTCCGGCTTCCAGCGTAGTGACTGCATAGTTGATCTGCGTATAGCGGTCGGCCGTAGCCTGCGGGATGTTCACCTGCGTGGGATCGTATCCGCAATCGCTGGGCAGGTCCGCCAGAGCGTCCGGCTCCAGTATGATGACCACTTTCTGACGGCCAATCGCCCCTGCAATGGCATCAATCCACGTCTCATAATCCGCGGTGTTCTCCGCGCCGCCCGCCGAGTAGCTGCCGCAATCGCGGCCAGGAATGTTGTAGAGCACCAGTACCGATACGGCTCGCTCAAAAGTCGCTTCCCGCAGAGTCGATGTCACGGTGGCGCTCACCTCGGAAGGCGTGCCGCTAGTGAGCCACACCGCCTGCGGGACCGTCTCCATGGCGGCAATCAGCAGAGCGTTCTTCAACTGGTCCTGCTTTAATAGGCTCTCCACCTGCTGCACGGCTCCGCTGGGCGGCT
Source organism: Acidobacteriaceae bacterium (assembly GCA_003132825.1). Lineage (GTDB taxonomy): Bacteria > Acidobacteriota > Terriglobia > Terriglobales > Acidobacteriaceae > PALSA-270. The sequence goes on along the minus strand of PKYX01000331.1, from coordinate 598 downwards.
CGGGGATAAGGAAACGAGTGTTGGCCGGCAGCGTCTTCGACTGTCCGTGCGCCGCTGCGAATGAAATCAGCAACAGCGCTGCTCCCGGGGCAAATCTGCGGAGAGGGTGGTGCCAATGAAGGGTTGTGCTATGCATCGTGAGACCTCATGGCGTGTCGTGGGGGCTAACTATGCGCCCGCCTTATTAGAGATAGAGCAGCCCATCAGGGGTTGCCCCTGACGCAGAACGCCGAGGTTCGCTGATACTTCAGGGCCCATGAAACGCAAGCCGCCTCAAACTGACTATCTGGAGCACGACGAAAAGGCTCTGGAAGAACTTGCGGCCACGTTCAAGACGCAAGGCGTGTTAGAGCCGCTCTTGGTTCGA
>PKYX01000331.1:0-218 GCA_003132825.1 Acidobacteriaceae bacterium | reverse complement strand
TGCCGAGGCCATCGAGGCCCAGGTAGTGGACTTATCTGTAGTATGCAAGTGCTTTCTTCGTTCATGAGCATGACACCACGTCGTTTGCATGTAAACGACGTGGCGTAAAGCCCGACCGCCACCAGCAGAGTGACAATCGGACCGGTAGATCTCGCGTGCTTCCTCACTCCTAACGCAACGCAACCATGGGATCGACCTTGGCGGCGCGGCGGGCGGGG